>JAYSKH010000452.1:0-35679 GCA_043726505.1 Undibacterium sp.
GTGAACCGTCCGCGCTGCCCGGTTAACCACCAGCAGCGCGATGGCGCAATGGCAGCGTCCGGCTTTGGCCGCCAGCAGAACTATGCACCTGTAGAAAGCGCAGGCCTGGCCAATAGCGGTTTTGGCAATGGCGACTCCGGCTGGGCGCTGGAAGGAAAAACAGGCCGCTTCGATGGCCGTGGCAATGAAGATGACTACAGCCAGGCCGGCAACTTGTTCCGTCTGCTGCCCGCCGATGAAAAAGACCGGCTGACCAGCAATATCGCAGGCGCCATGCGCAGCGTGCCGGACGACATCAAGCAAAGGCAGCTGGCCCATTTTGATCTGGCCGACCCTGCGTATGGTGCTGCCGTCAGGGCGAAGCTGAGCGCAGCGTAAAGTCGGCATAGAGTCGATCTTAATCCGGAGTTAAGCCGTCGCTGTAGAGAACCCGGTCCTTGCAGTAGCCAGGACCGGGTTTTTATTTGATGGTGTGGCGATGCACGCTACTGCCAGAAACTGACAGTAGCCAGCTTTAAGCTGAGATCTCTTTCACACACAGGAATCTCATCATGAAGCTAGCCTCCGTTCGCATCGTTACCAATGACATTGATCGGCTCTCCTCCTTTTACACGGTGCTGACGGGCGTGGCCGCCACGCGGCTGAACCCGGACTTTGCCGAGATACGCCTGGAAGGCTTCACTCTGGCCCTCTCCACTGAACTCCTCGTCCTGCAATTCAACGCCGGCGCCGCAATAGCCGCCGCTAACCGTTCGGCGATATTTGAATTTCTGGTCGATGATGTAGATGGTGTGCACAAGCGCCTGGGGTCCACCGTCGAGTGCGTCATGGAACCGACCACTATGCCCTGGGGGAATCGTTCTTTGCTGCTGCGCGATCCGGACGGTAATCTGGTCAATATTTTTTCCAGGCCCGCCCCGTAGCGGGTGCTGCCCGCAATTTTGAGACTGCATTTGGCATTGTGGCCAGTAGGGTTACCGATACTGCGCCCACACCAGATTAGCCGCGCATAAATCTTCCAGCGCGGTGCCCACCGATTTGAAGAGTGTAATCTCCTCATTGCTGCTGCGGCCGGCGTGCGCGCCGCTGCATAACTCCGCCAGTTCCGCGACGATGGCGGTGGGGCGCAGCGTGCCGTTGGCCAGTGGCTGCGTCAGGTCGCCGGCTTCTTTCAGTGCGCCGGTATAAGTATCGACAAAGATGCTGGCGCGCGTGATGGCGGCATTGTCCACTTCGCGCATGTCGGGTTTGAAGCCGCCGACCAAGTCTACGTGAGTGCCCGGTTCCAGCCATTCGCCCTGTACCATGGGTGTGCGGCTGGTGGTAGCGCAGCTGATGATGTCGGCGCGGCGGCAGGCGCTTTCCAGGTCGGTGGCCACGCGGATGTTGACATAGCTGGGCAGTTCGCCGCCGGCTCGCAGGCGCTCTGCGCATGCCTGTGCTTTTTCTTCCGAGCGCCCCCAGACGGACACCTCCAGGATATCGCGCGCAGCGCAATGCGCGGCGGCCAGATGCGGCACAAGGCTGCCGGTGCCCACCATCAGCAGGCAGCGGCTGTTGCCGCGTGACGCATAGCTGGACGCTAGTGCCGATGCGGCGGCGGTGCGTCTGGAAGTCAGCTCTTCGCCATCTATCAGCGCCAGCGGCGCGCCGGTGCGGGTATCAAACAGCACAAAGATCGCGTGCACCGATGGCAGGCCCTGGTTGGCCGGCGCCACCGTAACCAGTTTCACGCCCATATTGCCGCCTGCCTGCCATACCGGCATCAGCAGCAATGTGGAGGCCGGGTCTTCCGACACCGTGTGCACATGCCGTTGCGGCGCCTGCATGCCTGCGGCAAAAGCATCGCGCAGCGCGTTGATGAGTTCGGGATAGGGCAGGGCCAGTCTGACTTGCTCTTTGCTGAGATGCGGAATCATGGCGGCCCTGAAATGAATAGTATGGCCTATTGTAGCAAGGCTTTTCCGCAGTACGGCTCTTTTGCGAGGCGTAAAAAACACAAAGGCCGCATGAGCGGCCTTTGGGGTGCATCGTGGAGAATGGTCGCGACGGCTGCCGCTGCTATTCTCCGGTGCTGCTTTACTGTTCTTACAATACAGTGATGGTCACGTCGATGTTGCCGCGTGTCGCATTGGAGTAAGGGCAAACCTGGTGGGCTTTGTCTACCAGCGCCTGGGCTTCTGCCTTGTCCATGCCTGGAATGGTCACGTTCAGCGCTACTGTCAGACCGAAGCCGCCTTTGTCGTTAGGGCCGATACCGACCTGGCCGTTGATCGATGTTTCAGCCGGCAGCGTTACTTTGGTCGCTGCTGCAACGAATTTCATCGCGCCGATGAAGCAGGCGGAATAGCCTGCTGCAAACATCTGTTCTGGATTAGTGCCTTCGCCACCACCGCCGCCCAGTTCTTTAGGGGTAGTCAGTTTGACGGACAACTGGTTGTCGCTGGATACGGCACGGCCGTCGCGGCCGCCTGTTGCTGTTGCGCTTGCTGTGTACAGTACTTGCATGGTGTTCTCCTGATGGGCTGAAATAAAGAAGCCGTTGCGAAATGTGCCTGACGTGTATGTCGTACCGCAGCCCAGCGCACTTCGCAGCAGCCTCTAAAAAATACGGCATCATACTAAGGACTGAGGCCGTGGCTGAATCTACTGATGAATCTACCTATGATCTTACATAAGTTTGAATCTGAATCTGGTTTGTCGCCAGAACCGATGAACGAATTATAGATGGCGATTAGATTGTGCGCAATCTAATTTTTGAAAATATTATTTTCAAGTCGCGAAACAAAGAACAGTTTCCCGAGGGCATGCTGATCCTTGTAAACCTCCGCATGCCCGGCGTGCTACGAAGTGGCGGCTTCGTTGTTTTCTGCCAGGTCATCCCGTATCTGCGACAACTGCTCACGCAGGTTGATCAGCACTTCCTTGGTCTGGCCACTGGCGCACATGATCTGCAGCGGGATTTCCTTTGCTGCTTTTTTCAGTTGCCTGCCCGCCGGCGTCAGCGTGATCCTTACCTGCCGCTCATCCTGCTCGTCGCGCGTACGCAGCAAAATGCCCGCTGCTTCCAGCCTTTTCAGCAGCGGCGTTAGCGTGCCGGAATCCAGGAACAGTGATTCGCCTATATCTTTGACCAGTATATTGTCCTGCTGCCATAACACCATCATGACAAGATACTGCGGATAGGTCAGGCCTATCTTGTCCAGGATGGGTTTATAGGTCTTGGTCATTGCCAGCGATGCTGAATACAGTGCAAAGCAGAACTGGTTATCCAGCGCTAGCAGGTCGATGTCGCTTACGGGAGTTTTTTTCATTACGGCAAATCAGCGCCGCCTTAGAGGCGGAAGGCTGTCGGTTTTGTGGATTTGCTCCATCATACGCCCGCTCGGCTTGGTTGTCCTGCCTTGCACTGGCTTGCCGGTTGTTGCCATAACTTCATCAGGCACGATTTTGGCTTAAGTCCGCTTTATAATGGCGTATATGCTCCACGCATCCAATATTAATAAAAAGGCAAATAATGACCTTCATAGAAAAACTGACTGCCGCCTGGGCATCCAACAACTCTTTGCTGTGCGTAGGGCTTGATCCTGATGTTTCCCGCTTTCCCGCCGAAATAGCCAGCCAGCCGGATGCGATTTTTGCCTTCTGCAAATCCATCATCGATGCCACCGCCGATCTGGCCTGCTCGTTCAAGCCGCAAATTGCCTATTTCGCCGCGTTGCGTGCGGAAGACCAACTGGAAGCCATCTGCAGCTACATCAAGGCCACCTATCCGAACATCCCCATCATCCTCGATTCCAAGCGCGGCGACATCGGCGCCACCGCAGAGCAATATGCGCGCGAAGCGTATGAGCGTTATGGTGCAGACGCCGTCACCGTCAGCCCCTACATGGGTTTTGATTCGGTGGCCCCTTACATGGAATGGAAAGACCGCGGCGCCATCGTACTGTGCCGCACGTCCAATGCCGGCGGCTCCGACCTGCAGTTCCTGGATGTCGGCGGCAAGCCGCTGTACCAGCACGTCGCCCAATTGGTGGCGGACAAATGGAACACTAACGGCCAGTGCGCACTAGTGGTGGGTGCTACCTTCCCGAATGAGATTTCGCAGGTACGCCACATCATCGGCGACATGCCGCTGCTGATTCCTGGCATCGGTGCGCAGGGCGGCGATGTTGCCGCCACCGTCACCGCCGGCAAGACCGCAGCGGGAACCGGCATGATGATCAACTCGTCGCGCGCGATCCTGTATGCCAACGCTGCCGCCGGAGAGTCATACACGCAAGCCGCGCGTCGTGTGGCGCAAGAAACCCGGAACGCCATCAACGCCAGCCGCTGATCACCAAAGAACAGGACGGACGATGCCTGATAAATTTACCGCGGCGGCTTCTGTAGCAAAGATCATGCTGGCCATCGTGATCTTCATGAGCTTCGTGGCCTCTGTGATGGCGGCCGGCGCTTTTGCGGCGGAGTGTTCCCGTCCGTTCTCGTTGCCTGTGTCACCCACGGGTTCAGGTATTGTCATCGCCAAAAAACAGTTCGGCGGAACTTACCTGGATGTGTTGCGTGCCGCCGGTAAAAAGAATGGTTGCGAATTTATTTTTTCCGCCGTACCACGCTCGCGCCAGGAGATGATGTTCCAGAATGGCCAGTCCGATGTGTTGCTGCCCGCGGTCCGTACTGAGCGCCGCGACGAGGCCGGATTTTTCATCCCTCTGCTGTCTGTCAGGCCCGCGCTGATATCGCTGGCGGCGGACCGGCCCGCCATCCACAGCACGCAGGAACTACTGGAACACCGTGAATTGAAACTCGCGCTGGTGCGCGGCTTCGATTATGGCGGCGCGTACATGACGTTGATCAATGAGCTGAAAAGCCAGGGCCGCCTGATGCTGGAACCTGATCCCACATCGGTTGCCCGCCTGATGCTGTCAGGCGCGGCCGACGCCACCATCATCGTCGCGCCCATCTTTACCGAAGTCGTGCAAACGGATAAGCGGCTGGAATCCCTGCAAAGCAGGCTGCGTTATGAAGTGCTGGACGACTTGCCATGGATAGACAGCGGTGCCTACCTGTCCAAAACCTCTCTCAGCGCCGAAGACAGGGAGGCGTTGCAAGACCTGCTGGAAAACATTACCAGATCAGGCGCACTGCTAGCCAGCCTGCGCCGCCACGCCTATCCCGATAACCTGAAGGACAGCGTCAAGGCCCACGTGTCGGCCAAACCTGCTGCCAACTGATACGTAATCATATTTACTGATATTTACTAATATTCACTGAGGTTCGCCGAGTAATCTTTAAAAGCGGTGATTGAGCAATTCCTGCCGGGTATGGTTCGGTGCACTGTGATGCCGCCGTACAAATAAACTAAGAAGCAAACATATGCGCGTAACTTGTCAGGCTGTGGAGGCAGATATCACGACCATGCATGTTGATGCCATTGTCAATGCGGCCAACTCTTCCTTGCTTGGCGGCGGCGGAGTCGATGGCGCCATCCACCGCGCCGCGGGGCCTGAGCTGGTGCATGAGTGCCGCCTGCTGGGTGGCTGCAAGACCGGCCAGGCAAAGCTGACCAAGGCTTACCGCCTGCCAGCCAGATTCATCATCCATACAGTAGGCCCGGTATGGCGGGGCGGTACCAATGGAGAGGCAGAATTGCTGGCGGCATGTTACAACAATGCGCTGGCAGTTGCGCTTAAGCATGGGATCAGCAGCATCGCCTTTCCCAGCATTAGCAACGGTATCTACGGATTCCCTGTAGAGCTGGCAGCCAGAATAGCTGTAGATGCCGTGACGTTGTTTCTTGACGCACACTCGGAAATACGCGAGGTGGTGTTCTGCTGCTTTTCCGATGCTGACCTTGCCGTGTATCAAAAACTACTCTCCGAATCCTGAAGGCTTGACCTTTCTGAGGCTCGCATGCTATAAACAAATTAACGAATTAGTTAATTGTGAAATGTGTAAATTCTATGGTTACCTCCCTCGATAAAACTTTTGAAGCGCTGGCCTCGGGGCCAAGGCGTCAGATTCTTGCCTATCTGTCCGATGCAGAGCTGACCACCTCAGAGCTGGCCGAACGCTTTTCCATGAGCGCGCCCGCCATCTCCCGCCATCTGTCCGTACTGGAAAATGCCGGGCTGGTCGCCAGCGAGCGCCGAGGCCAGTTTGTATATTACCGGCTCAATTCAGATAGCCTGGTCAACAGCCTGTCCGGTTTCATGTTTGAGCTTTGCCCGGTTGCCAGCCCGTTGAAAAAAGAATCCCGTGCCATTGCCAAAAAACGTAAAACCACCTGAATAAACCTTAGTGGAGTAAGCGATGCCTTCTTTATCGGATAGTTTAAAGACGCATAGAGTCAGCACGGAACATATCAACGATGTAGTCAATGGCAGGGTGTCTTACTCGCCGCTGAAGTCATCCTGGTTCATCGGCATGGCGACAGCAGCCCTGGTTGGAGGCACTATCTATTTTAGTTGGATGGCTGTCCTTGTTTTTTTATTGTCAACGGCCACGGTCTTGCTGCTGGGGCATTCGCTAGGCAGCCATCGCAAGCTGATCCACGATAGTTACCAGTGCCCTAAATGGCTGGAATACACGCTGGTCTACTTCGGCGTGCAGGTAGGCTTGGCCGGCCCGCTGGGTTTGCTGGGCCAGCATGATCTGAGGGACTACGCACAGCGCCTGCCGGTGTGTCACGACTATCTGCGTCATGGCCGCTCTTTCTGGCGGGATGGCTGGTGGCAGCTGCATTGCGAACTCCAGCTTGATCATCCACCGCAACTAAAGCTGGAGGAACGTATTGCCCTTGATTCTTTTTATCGCTTCCTGGAACGCACCTGGATGCTGCAGCAATTGCCGCCTGCTCTCGTGTTGTATGCGCTGGGAGGATGGGGTTTTGTGTTCTGGGGAGTATGCGCGCGAGTCACTGCAGGCGTACTCGGCCACTGGCTCATAGGTTACTTCGCCCACAATCACGGAGGCATGCACTACAGGGTGAATGATGCTGCAGTGCAGGGTCGTAATATCCGATTGACCTCGCTGCTGACGATGGGCGAGTGCTGGCACAATAATCATCACGCCTTTCCTGGTTCCGCTCGTCTGGGTTTGTTTGCCGGCGAGTGGGACCCGGGTTGGTGGATGCTGATGCTGTTGTGCAGGGCAGGGCTAGTGTGGGGTATTAAACTGCCGCATGATTTGCCGAAGCGTGCGGAACTGGAGGCGCTGGATGCTGCAGATCTCCAGTTGCAATATTTATCGGCAGCGACACTACGGTATCACGCTCGTCATGTCGTAGCAGCCAAACCTTCGCTGGCAAAGCTGATTAAGCTGATGTTATGCCACAGGAGTGCGGTTGCTGCCAACGCAAGCTTGCAAGGCCCGGCGGCAACGGCATCTGCCAGCGTATTGCAAAAAGTGATAGGCCCGGAGATACATTTTATGCATGAGCCTGCTTCAGCGCGCTTGCATTTTCGCTCTGATGAAATCGACTTGCAAGGGTTGCCCGGCTTGCTGTTCGCAGCCTCCCTGCGCAACAGATTGGCCTCGGTGCTTGCGATTGCATTGATGCCGTTTGCGATGGGTGTTGAACGATGCAGAAGTATATTAGAGCCTGTCTGATTTTTTAAGCAGCCCGGTTCATGAACAGGAAAAGAGAAATGGTCAACGGTATAGACAGCTTGCGAGAACGACATAGCGTAGGCGAACAATTTAAGTATGTGTTTTTCTGGGGGCACCAGCCGGGCAGGGAGGGGCTTATCGACAAGTCCTGCTTCAGTCAGTGGTATGAAGCGGCGTTCGAGCGTGAAGGTATCCGCTATCCCACCGCGGAGCACTACATGATGGCGGCAAAGGCAGACCTGTTCGGCGACGAATCGTCACGGGCCAGAATCATTGCCGCCCCTAATCCCGGTGCGGCCAAGCGTTTTGGCCGTGAGGTGGAAGGATTCGATGCCGGTATCTGGGATAGGGAGCGCTTTGCCATAGTCGTTGATGCCAATCTGGCGAAATTCTCGCAGAATCCTACGCTGGAAAAATTTCTGTTGGGAACCGCCGATCGTGTGCTGGTGGAGGCTAGCCCCGTAGATTCTATCTGGGGCATAGGGATGGCGCAAGATCATTCGGACATAAAAAATCCTGCAAGCTGGCTCGGCTTGAACTTGCTGGGGTTTGCATTGATGGAAGTGCGTGCGCAATTGAGTAAGGATTGAGCAAAGATTGAGCAAAGATTGAGCAATTCCTGCCGGGTAGCATGTGGCGCTGCGCGATAAGCTGGCAAGGCCAGGGAGGATATCGTTGAACATAGCCGCAGAAAATTACGCAGAACACTACATCGCCAGATTCCGCAAGGTGCTGCATTACATCGATGCGCATCTTGAGGAAGAGCTGGATGTGGAAAGCCTGTGCGGCATTGCCGCGTTCTCCCGTTATCATTTTCACCGCCAATTTGCGGCGCTTTTCGGTGTCGGCGTGTATGAATATATCCAGCTTACCCGCCTGAAGCGCGCCTCCTGGAAGCTTGCCTTTCGCGATGCTGATAGTGTCACCGGCATTGCGCTGGATGCTGGCTATCAGGTGCCGGAGGCGTTTGCCCGTGCGTTCAAAAAGAGCACGGGGCAATCCCCGTCCGCCTTTCGCAAACAGCCGCAGTGGAATCCCTGGTACGCCCACTATCAATCATTAAGCGAACTGAGGATCAAACACATGCGCACCACTTACCAGGCCAGCCAGGTCGGCATTATTCAATTCAAGGAAACCAGGGTCGCCGTGCTACAGCACCGTGGCGACCCCAGGCAACTCGGCGACTCCATACGCAGCTTCATCGGCTGGCGCAAGCAGAACCGCCTGCCGCCTTCAATGAGCGCCACGTTCAATATTGCCTACGACGATCCGGATACCACCGAAGCCGCCGACTTCCGTTTCGATCTGTGCGCCGCCACGGATCGGGACATAGACACCAACGAACAAGGCGTCATTGCCGCAACGATTCCCGGTGGCCGCTGCGCGGTATTGCGACACACGGGGTCTGACGATCATCTGGGCGATGTTGCGCGTTACCTGTATTCCGATTGGTTGCCGCACAGCGGCGAGGAGTTGCGGGACTTCCCAATATTCTTCCAGCGAGTGGCATTCTTTCCCGACGTGCCAGAGCATCTGGCAGCGACGGATGTATTCCTTCCTTTGAAGTAAATGACGGGCGCCGGCAATCGCTATACGAGATGCCGTCGTCCTGCCATCTTTACTTACTTTGCAGCCTGCGACCGGCTGAACCAGGTTTGATAATCGATGCTGCCCAGCCATGGATTGTCGCCCGGCACCAGCGTATTGTCCTGCAGTTTCGCACCGAAATAGCGTGCTTGCGGATCTTCCACGATCTTGCGAGTATCTTTGGTCGCATCCAGATGTTGCTGGATCTGCTCGGCCAGACGCAGGCGGTTCGGGCCGGCAATTTCCACCACGCCCATCAGCGGTTTGCCCAGCGCGTATTGTGTTACCGCCAATGCGACGTCGTCCGGTGCAATAGCCTGTATAAACGCCGGTGACAGATGGATAGCGTCGCCTTCTGTTCCTGCCTGTGCAATGCCGCCGAGGAATTCGAAGAACTGCGTTGAATGCACGATGGTGTAGGGAATGCCGGATGCACGGATCAGTTTTTCCTGCGCAATCTTGCCGCGGAAATAGCCGCTTTCTGCAAGACGGTCGGTGCCGACCACGGACAAGGCCACGTGGTGGCTGACACCTGCGGCGGCTTCTGCTGCCAACAGGTTCTTGCCGGAGGTTTCAAAAAATTCCAGCACGGCCTTGTCCTCGAACGAAGGTGAGTTCGCCAGATCGACCACCAGTTGCGCGCCTGCCAGTGCTTCGGCCAGGCCTTCGCCGGTAATGGTGTTGATGCCGGTTGCGGGCGAAGCGGCCACCACGGCGTGGCCTGCCTTGCGCAAATTGTTGACGACCCTGCTGCCGATGAGTCCTGATCCGCCGATGACAACGATTTTCATGATATCTCTCTTTATGTTTGCCCGCAGCCGGTGTGGATGCGGGGCTATGCCTGATCAATAATGTGCTGGCCTGCTTTTTTGCGGCTGAGCCGGCCCCTGCCGCTTAAAAAAGGGCATGGAGGGGTCGCATTTCGGCAGACCATGTTTTCCCGGTACGGGAATGGCGGCGGTATAGACCGATGAGACTACGCACTGCCTGTCCATACGCATAAGACGTATCAGCCCGCCGTTTTGTGACAGGAAATTTTTAAAAAGATGAATTGAGTGGAAAGGCGAAGCCCGGCGGCAACAGATTTGCCGCCGGGCTGGCTACCGGCTTGCCTTATAAGAAAAAAAAGGGAAGAGGGGTTACTGTCGCGCGTTTGCCTGCTGCAGCTCCCATGCTGTATTGATGCGGGCCAGCTTGTCGGGGTTGCGCTGCACGTTGATGCTCAGGATGCGCTGGCCGTCAGTTTCAAACGTTTGCGCTGACTCCAGCTTGCCTTCGATAAAGCGCAGCAAACCCCATTCGCCGTTGATCAGCGCAAGCTCGATGCGCAGTTCGGTTTTGTAGCGCAGGCAAGTCGCATAAAAAAGCTGCGCAATGCGCTGGCCACCCAGCATGGGTTTGGGAAAGGTCTGCACTTTGCCGCCGCCATCACCTATCAGTTGCGCATTGTCGTCCAGCATCCGTTTCAATGCCGCAAAGTCACCTTTGACCAACGCTTCCGCAAAGTTGCGCATGACGCCATGATGCAGGCTGCGTGTATTAGCGGTGCGGGGCTGCTTGTCCAACAACTGTGTTTTGGCGCGATGCACCATCTGGCGGCAGCTCGCTTCGCTTTTGCCCACCATCAGCGCCACGTCTTCATAATCGGTATCGAATACTTCACGCAGTAAAAACGCAGCCCTTGCCTCCGGCGTCAGTTGTTCCAGCAGCACCAGAAAGGCGACAGAAATATCGTCCGCCCTCTCCAGCACCTGTTCCGGCGTTGCCGGTGATTCGGTCAGCATGGGCTCGGGCAGCCACATGCCGGGGTAGCTGTCACGCCTTACCTTGTTGCTGCGCAAGCGGTCTATCGACAGCCGCGTCGTCACGGTGACAAGCCAGCCCTCGGCGCTGTCCAGCGAAGCCTGCGGCGCCTCATGCCAGCGCAGCCATGCATCCTGCACGATATCCTCTGCTTCTGCGCGGGAACCGAGCATGCGGTAGGCCAGACCCTCCAGGCGGGGGCGCAAGGTATCAAAGATGCGGGTGTATTCGTCCATGGGAGCTCGCCGGTAATTTCATTGGTGGCAGAAAAAATGAGCTGCCTGCTGAATCTAATTGATGGTGACTGGCTGACTATTTTATATAGTAGCCACGAAAGAAGCTGGCGTAAATGGTGAAATGGTGAATATGGACCACTGCGGGTAGCTGCGGACAAATGCACGCAGATTCCCGCAGCCAGCCCCGCCGGGGCCGGATTTTATGCCGGATCTCTGCAAAAAGCCAGTACATTGCTTGGCAGCCATACCCAAGGCCACGGGCTTAGTTCAAGCGGCGCCGCGCGCAATCAGTTCCGCAAACATCTGTGGTTCCATATTGGAGCCGCACACGATCAGCGCCACCTTCTTGTCTTCCAGCCTGCTGCGCAGCGGCCCGAACATGCCAGCGGCGGCTACTGCTGCAGCCGGCTCCGCCACCAGCTTGACGTCGCGGTACAGCTGGTACATCGCGCGGCAGATCTGGTCATCGCTGACGCGCACCACGTCGTCTACAAACAGCCGGCACACGTTCATGCTGTAGGGCATCGCGTACGGTGCGCCCAGGCTATCGGCAACGGTGTCCACCTTGTCCAGTTTTTCCGGCTGGCCGGACAGGAAGCTGCGGTACATAATGTCAGCGCCCAGCGGTTCCACGCCATACACTTTGCATGTAGGTTTGAGTTGCTTGACGGCGGCGGAGATGCCGGCGCACAACCCGCCGCCGCCGATGGGCACGACCACCGCATCCAGCTCCGGCAACTGTTGCATCAGTTCCAGTCCTATGGTGCCGGTGCCCTGCGCAGTCAGCGGGCCATCGAAAGGATGGATCATCGTCCTGCCTTCTTGCTGCTGTATCTGCTTTCCCCAACGGAAGGCTTCATGCACGTTGGGTGCAAGCTGTACCTCCGCGCCGGATTCGCGGCACGCGGCAATGCGTGCCGGGCTGGCATTGTGTGGCATCACGACAATGGCATGCACGCCCAGCAATTGCGCGGTGTAGGCGACAGCCACCGCGTGGTTGCCAGCGCTGACGGCAACCACGCCCCTGCGCCTGGCTGCCACATCAAGCGCCTCGAAACAGTTCAGCGCGCCGCGGAATTTGAAGGTGCCGGTTTTCTGGAACAGTTCCAGCTTCAACCATACTTCAGCAGGTGTCCCGGTTTGTGCCTCCATGGCGCCGGTTTGCCAGCGCCATACCGGCGTGTTGAGTATTTTGCCCGACAGCCGGGCTGCAGTGTGTTGGACGTCTTGCAGTGACGGATAGGCGCACGTATCCGCACGCTCCATTGGTTGGAACATGAATTTTCTCCAAGGTATTTGCGAATGGCTGCCAAAGGGCGCGCGGATAGCTCAGCAGCGCGCGTCAGCGTGGCATGGTTGTTGAGGGGCGCCCAGCACCGGCAAAGCCGTAGCTCAGCGACCCTGGATAATTCGAATAATGGAAGTAGCGGAAGAGGGGAGCGATGAAGCAGAGGGGAGCGATGAAGCAATTCGCGCTTGAGTCGCGCAGATACCGGCAAACGTCACCATGCCGGCTGCGGAGCAGGAGGCTTGTTGGTGATTCAGGCTGGCCGGTAAGGAGGAGTGCATTACTGCATCATGCCAAATTTTTGGGCAGGCTGCAACAGGAAAATAAATTGAAATCAAAGTCACATTTTAAAAGGGAATTTATTTCCGGCAGCGCTGTCAGAGACAAAAGCTCCGCGATGTTGTCGCCATCTTTAAAGAAAAATATTGCCACCATACGGGTGGCTGCTGTATTTTTCTGATAGCCGGTGGCCCCCAATCGTCTGTCTGCCAACGGGTCTTCCCATTAAGAAAAGGATATCCATGCGCTACTTCCGCCTTTTGTTTGCCGCCTGTATCGTCGCCAGCGCCGCTGTCGCCGGCGCTGCGTCCGCCTCGCCCGCCAACCCGAAGGAAGGTGCGGACTACATGGCACTGACCGCGCCGCAGCCGGCGCAAAGCGTGGGCAAAAAGATAGAAGTCATCGAATTCTTCATGTACCACTGCCCGGCGTGCAATGCGCTGGAACCCGAGCTACTGGATTGGGTGAAGAAGCAGGGAGATGGCATTGTATTCCGCCGCATCCACATGCCGCTGACCGGCGCCAATGATCCGGAAGCTCATCTGTTCCTGACGCTGGAAGCGATGAAGATAGAAGATACGTACCATGCCAAGGTATTGCAGTCATGGCATGTAGACCACGTGCGCCTGAGGGATGATGCAGACAACCTGAACTGGGCTGTCAAGAACGGTCTGGACAAGACCAGGTTTTCGGAATTCTACAATTCGTTTGCGGTCAAGACCAAGCTGCAAAACATGCCGCGCCTGGTGTCCAATTACAAGGTGGATTCCACGCCGACCTTTGTCGTCGATGGCCATTACCTGACCAATGCCGGCCTGGTGGATGCTGCCAATCCCGGCACGCCACGCCCGGCGCTGAACCAGACGACACTGCAGGTGGTGGATGCGCTGGTGGCGAAGGCCAGAGTGGGGAAGTGATAGGGTAGGTAAGCTGGTGCCGCAAAGTAGGTGCAATAGCGCTAGCGTATTGCACCGTTTTCTTCAGCCCGAAGCGGGGTATTGCAGAATCGGCCTACACTTCCTTCAGATACCGGTGCAGCCTGTCCAGCGCATGCACAATAGTCTGTTCGCGCACCGCATGCCGGTCGCCGGCAAATACCAGCCTCTCCGTATGCGACACACCGCCCACCAGCCAGCCGAAGCACACGGTGCCCACCGGTTTGCCGGGCACTGCGCCGCCCGGGCCGGCGATGCCGGTGGTGGAGATGGCGACGTGGGCTTCTGAATTGGCAAGCGCGCCTTCCGCCATGGCAGCGGCAATCTCTTCACTGACGGCGCCGTGCTGCGCGATCAGCGAAGGGGAGATGTCCAGCAGTTCGGATTTGGAGGAATTGGAATACGACACAAAGCCGCAGTCAAACCAGTCTGAAGAACCGGCGATTTCAGTAATGGCCTGGCAGATGCCGCCGCCTGTGCAAGATTCCGCCACCGTCAGCAGCAGTTTTTTCGATTTCAGCGCTTCGCCGACCTGCGCCGCCAGTTCTATTGCGTTGAGCATGGCATGCCTCCCCTTATCTGACTATGTGACTATGTGACTGTCCGAGTATCGGAATATGGGGATTACTTTACCACTTTGTGCACAGGGTTTTATGTTTTTGTATTGCCGCCTGCAAAACTAAACCCGGCACAAGCGTTGGCACCATGCTGCAAAGCAAAAACGCCGGAAAGCCATCCGGCGCGTTATGAAGCGTCGCTTCCTTATGCTTATTTCTTCTTAAGCGCGATAAACAGCCCGCCCACGATCAGCACTGTGCCCAGCATCAGCGACAGCGTCAGCGGCTCGCCCAGTACCGCCACGGCCAGCCCCACGCCCACCACCGGCATCAGCGCCGTAAACATCACCGCCTTTGGCCCCAGCAGCTTCACCGCCAGGTTAAAGAACAAGACAGAGATAACGCTGACGAGGATGCCCATATACAGCGTCTGCACCGTCAGCGCGCCTGTATCCAGCTTGAAGACCGATAGCCCTTCAAAGAAAAAATAAAACGGCAGGTACAGCAGGCCGCCGACCTGCACCACCGCCACTACTGCAATAGGTTCGGTATTCCAGCGCCGCATCAGTACCGTATACAGAGACCACATCAGCGCGGCTGTGGCAAACAGGATGTCGCCGCGCCACGCGTCCGGATTAACGCCGGCCACAGGGTGCAGGATCGCGCCCAGCTTCACCGTCAGCACGCCCGCCACCAGCAGCGCCAGGCCCATGATGGGAACACGCTGGCGGCCGTCCAGCAGCAGCCTGGCAATCAGCGCGGTAAAGATCGGTGTAAAGGCAGGGTAGATCAGCGAGCTATGTGTGGCAGGTGCCCATTGCAGGCCGCCTATCAGCACCATGTTGTAGATAGGCCCCGCCAGCAGGATGAAGATGAACGTGCGCTTCCAGCCCAGTCCGAATGGTCCGCCGGACGAGCCCGCCGCCTGCGTGCTGCCCATGCCGCGCCGGATGAACAGCGGCAGCATCAGCAGGCCGGCGGCGGCAAAGCGCAGCATGGTCAGGTCCAGCGCCGTCATGCCGGCCTTGTAGCCGAAGCTGGCCACCACCGGTTGCGCGCCCCAGATCAGCGCCACGGCCAGCCCGTACAGGTAGCCGACGCCCGAGGATGCTTGTGCGATGCCGGGTTCCGCCAGCCCCGGCTTAGGCTCAGGATTTGCGTTTGTCATAACTACCATAACTACCATAACTACCATACCCGCCCCCGCCCGGTGTTTCAATGACAAAAATTTCCCCAGCCTGCATTTCGGTGCTGGCGACAAAGCTTAATTCTTCCTCGCTGCCGTCATTGCGGATCACGCTGTTCCTGCCGCGCCGTCCCGGTTCGCCGCCGGCCATGCCGAACGGTGCGTAGATGCGGTTGTTGGACAGGATGGACGCCGTCATGTTTTCCAGGAAGCGTATCTTGCGTATGCCGCCATTACCGCCATGCCACTTGCCCTCACCGCCGGAACCGGGGCTGATCTCGTAGCTTTCCAGCCGCACCGGGTAACGCCATTCCAGAATCTCCGGGTCGGTCAGCCGCGAGTTGGTCATATGCGTCTGCACCACGTCGGTACCGTCAAAACCTTCACCCGCGCCGGAGCCGCCGGAAATGGTTTCGTAATACTGGTGCTCTTCATTGCCGAAGGTGAAGTTGTTCATCGTGCCCGGGGAAGAGGCCAGCACACCCAGCGCGCCATACAGCGCATTGGTGATGCAGCTGGAGGTTTCCACATTGCCGGACACTACGGCAGCAGGGTAGTGCGGGTTCAGCATCGAGCCCGGCGGGATGATGACGTTTAGCGGCTTCAGGCAACCCGCATTAAGCGGAATTTCATCGTCAATCAGCGTGCGGAACACATACAGCACCGCTGCCATGCAGATGGCGCTCGGAGCGTTGAAGTTGTTGTTCAGCTGTGGCGACGTGCCGGTAAAATCAATCTCAGCCGAACGCTGCGCATGGTTGACCCGGATCGCCACCTTGATGACGGCGCCATTGTCCAGCTTGTATTCATAGCTGCTGTCCTTCAGCGCGGTAATCACGCGGCGCACTGCTTCTTCCGCATTGTCCTGCACGTGTTTCATATACGCCTGCACTACCTCCAGGCCAAAGTGCTGCACCATCTTCAGCAGCTCGTCCACGCCTTTCTGGTTGGCGGCGATCTGCGCCTGGAAATCCGCCAGGTTCTGGTGGATATTGCGGGCCGGATATTTGCCGGAAGACAGCAGTGCCGCTGCTTCCTTCTCCAGAAACACGCCGCCGCGCACCAGCTGGAAGTTATTGATCAGCACGCCTTCTTCTTCCACTACCGTGCTATTGGCCGGCATGGAACCCGGCGTAATGCCGCCTATGTCGGCATGATGGCCGCGCGAGCCCACATAGAACAGGATGCGCGTGCCCTCTGCATTAAAGGCCGGTGTGATGACGGTGATGTCCGGCAGGTGCGTGCCGCCGTTGTAAGGGTCATTCAGCATATACACGTCGCCCGGCTGCATCTTGCCGGCGTTTTCACGGATGATGGTCTTGATGCTGTCGCCCATGGAACCCAGGTGCACCGGGATATGCGGCGCATTGGCGATCAAATTGCCTTCTTCATCAAACAGCGCGCACGAAAAATCCAGCCTCTCCTTGATGTTGACCGAGAACGCGGTGTTTTGCAGCCGCAGACCCATCTGCTCGGCAATGCTCATGAACAGGTTGTTGAACACTTCCAGCATCACCGGGTCCGCCGTGGTGCCCATCGCCAGCCTTTGCACGCGCGCTTCCACGCGGGTGAATACCAGGTGGTTCAGCGCCGTCACTTCGGCAATCCAGCCGGGTTCTATGATGTTGGTGGCGTTTTTTTCCGCGATGATGGCCGGGCCGCGCACCGTATCGCCGGGCCGCATGTCTTCTCGCAGGTACAGCGCAGTGTCGTGCCACTTACCGCCGGAAAACAGCCTCACGGTGTCGCTGGCTTGCAACGCTCCGGCACGGGCAGGCAGGGTTTCTACCGCTGCTTGCCCCTCTCCGGAACTTCCTATCGCTTCTACCGAGATTGCTTCTATTACCAGCACCTTGTCCGGCATCAGGAAGGAGTAGCGTTTTTTGTAGGCTGTTTCAAACTGCGCGATCATCGCCGCAACGCCATCCATCGCGACGACAATGACGGAATCAGTGCCGTCGTAACGCAGGTGCACGCGCTGTTTTACGTGCAGGCGTTCTGCCGGAACATCTTGCGCCAGCAGGTCGGCGCCGGCCTGGGCCGATAGCTTGTCCAGCTGGGTTTGCAGTTCCGCCAGCGCTTCATTGGTCAGCGGTAGTTCCATCGCCTGCTCGCGCATCGCGGTCTGGTCTGCCAGGCCCATGCCATAGGCCGACAGCACGCCGGCAAACGGATGGGCAAATACCTTGGTCATGCCCAGCGCATCTGCCACCAGGCACGCATGCTGGCCACCCGCGCCGCCGAAAGTCGTCAGCGTGTATTCGGTCACGTCATGGCCGCGCTGTACAGAGATGAACTTGATGGCGTTGGCCATATTGCCGACCGCAATATCGATAAAACCTTCTGCCACTTCTTCCGGCGTGCTGCGCTTGCCTGTCGCCTGCTCTATCTGCGCTGCCATCTCGGTAAATTTTTGCACTACCGCATCGCGGTCCAGAGACTGGTCTGCATTGGGGCCAAACACCTTGGGGAAATAGTGCGGCTGTATCTTGCCCAGCATCACATTGCAATCCGTCACGGCGAGCTGGCCGCCGCGCCGGTAGCTGGCCGGGCCGGGGTTGGCACCGGCACTGTCCGGCCCCACGCGGTAACGGCTACCGTCAAAATGCAGAATGGAGCCACCGCCAGCCGCCACCGTATGGATGCTCATCATCGGCGCGCGCATGCGCACACCGGCGACCTGGGTTTCAAACTCGCGTTCAAACTCGCCTGCATAGTGCGACACGTCGGTGGAGGTGCCGCCCATGTCAAAGCCGATGATCTTGTCAAAGCCCGCAGTCTGCGCCGTGCGCACCATGCCGACGATGCCGCCGGCCGGGCCCGACAGGATGGAGTCCTTGCCCTGGAAGCGGTGCGCGTCCGTCAGCCCGCCGTTGCTCTGCATGAAGAACAGGCGCACGCCATGCATCTGCTCCGCCACTTGGTCTACATAACGGCGCAGGATGGGTGACAGGTAGGCATCCACTACCGTCGTATCGCCACGCGACACCAGCTTCATCATCGGGCTAACTTCATGCGAGATGGAGATCTGCGTAAAACCGATGCCCGCCGCCAGCTTGCCTATCGCGGCTTCATGCTGCGTGTAGCGGTAGCCATGCATCAGCACAATCGCCACGGCACGGTAGCCTTGTGCGTACAGATCGCGCAGGTCTGCCTCTACCTTTTGTTCGTCCAGCGGCTGAATGACTTTGCCTTGCGCATCAATGCGCTCATCCACTTCCACTACTTTTTCATACAGCAGTTCCGGCAGCGCGATATGGCGGTCAAACAGGCGTGGGCGGTTCTGGTAGGCGATGCGCAGTGCGTCACGGAAGCCGCGCGTGATCAGCAGCGCGGTCGGGTCGCCTTTGCGTTCCAGCAGCGCATTGGTGGCAACGGTAGTGCCCATCTTGACGGCTTCCACCAGCTGCGGAGAAATCGCTTCATCAGCGCGCAGGCCCAGCAGGCGTTTGATGCCGGCGACTGCCGCATCCTTATATTGTTCCGGGTTTTCCGACAGCAGTTTGTGCGTCAGCAACTGCCCATCCGGGCGGCGGGCCACGATGTCGGTAAACGTGCCTCCGCGGTCTATCCAGAACTGCCAGCGCTGGCCCGATTGTTCTATCTGTGCATGCTCTTGCTTTACCTGACTCATGACTCTCCCCCTTATTTGTGCATTCGCGGCATCCGCTATATCTGTGGCGTTTGCCTGTCGTTATTGGTGCAACCGTATTGGTGCAACCGTATTGGTGCAACCCGCATTCATCTGTGTTGAACCGGTGCGTGTCAGCCATCGTTGTGCACGCTCAAGTTGCATTATTAATGACTTCGCATAAATTGAATATATAAATAAATCATCTGTTGTTTATTGAGATAATTTGTTTATAAAACGTTTGTATATTATATGTGAGAAGTCTATTATTCAACTCAATTCAGCAAATTCATGCGGCGTTCGCAACACAGGCCGCCGTGCAGAACGCTGATGGTGGGGTTTAACACAAAGAAAGTGCTGCAAGGTAAAAGTTGCGACTATTATATGCACAGCAACGCGGTCGCAAAGTGCTGAAAGAAGTTCGGTATAAGGTAAGTAGCCGGAAGCTTGGCTGAAGATATGTGGCTTAAAACAAAAAAGAAATAATTGGGATACGCAGCAGAGATATCTGGCCGGTTTGACTGAGTTGATCAGGCTGGGCTGATCAGGTATCACTCGATGTTACTACTAATAAATGAGGAGAGGTTTTATCATGATCATCAAGTCGTTCAGAAAAATTGCGATGTTCGGCGCGGCACTGGCCTTCAGCATGGCTGCTTACGCGCAGCAGGAAATCAAGATCGGCGCCGTGTATCCGTTGTCGGGTGCCGCGGCCTCTTCCGGCGCAGAGATGAAAAATGCGCTGGAGCTGGCGGCAGACATCATCAACAACGGCGCCAAGGGCATTCCCAACCTGCCGTTCTCCGCAGGCGGCGGCTTGCCGGGCCTGAAGGGCGCCAAGATCAAACTGGTCTTCGCCGATCATCAGGGCAACCCGCAGATAGGCGCGTCTGAAACAGAACGCCTGATCACGCAGGAAAAAGTGGTTGCCGTCATCGGCGCCTACGCCAGCAACGTGACAGCCACTTCCAGCCAGGTAGCGGAGCGTTACAAGATCCCTTACCTGAATCCGGAAAGTTCTTCTTCCACGCTGACACAGCGTGGTTTTAAATGGTTCTTCCGCACGACGGCGCATGACGATCTGTTTGTGCACAACTTCTTCAAGTTCTTCAAGGACCTGGAAGCCAAGAAGGGCATCAAGGTCAAGCAACTGGCCACCTTCAATGAAAATACGCTGTGGGGCAATGAAACCACCAAGCTGGAAGTGAAGCTGGCGGCAGACGAAGGCTACAACATCGTCAAGAGCATTACTTATCCTGCCAAGAGCACGCAGCTGACATCGGAAATTCAGTCGCTGAAGGCCAGCAACCCGCAGGTGGTGATGGAATCTTCGTATCTGGGCGACGCCATCATGGCGATGAAAACCTACAAGGAACTGGGCTTTTCTCCCGACATGATCCTGGCCAACAATGCCGGCTTTACCGATACCGAGTTCCGCCGCACGCTGGGCAAGGATTCTGACTATGTGATCACGCGTGAAGTATGGTCGCCCGATCTGGCCAAGAACAATCCGATGATCAAGCAGGTCAATGACCTGTACAACAGCAAATACAAGGCTGACTTCACTGGCAATTCTTCCCGCACCTTTACCGGCCTGATGACACTGGCAGACGCCATCAACCGCGCTGGTTCCACTGATGCAGAAGCAATCCGCAAGGCGCTGACCGAAACCAATATCCCCGGCAACAAGATCATCATGCCGTGGAAGGGCATCAAGTTTGATGAGCACGGCCAGAACACCTTCGGCTCCGGCATCCTGGTGCAGATCATCGACGGCAAATACAACACCATATGGCCGTTCGACATGGCCACCAAGGATGTCGTATGGCCTATGCCGAAGTGGGATGCTCGTAAATAGAAAACCTTGGGATGCCAATAGCAAAGCTAGGGTGTCAATAGCAGGCGTAGGGTGCCAATAGCGCAAAGCGCGTATTGCACCAAAACGACCACCGCAACCGGTATCCCAAGTGCATCCGCAATAGCAACACCAGCAGCACCATAAAAATTAGTAATGGGGTGGGCGAAACCTGCCCGCCCCATCGCACCGCGACGCTGGCACATCAGGCAAAGGCTCACTGAAGCAGTTGCCGGAGCCGCATACGGCAGCAATATTCTGCGATACGCTGCAACAAACAATAAGCAATGCGCCAGGCGCTACATGCTGTCTGCGCCTACAGGATTTGGTTTCGGGGGAGAACAAGATGTCTTTGGAAATACTGCTGCAAACCCTGATGTCGGGGATATTGATAGGCCTGATCTACGCGCTCGTCGCGATCGGGCTGACGATGATATTCGGCGTCATGGATATCGTTAATTTTTCACATGGCGAGTTCCTGATGTTCGGCATGTACTCCAGCTTCTGGATGTATTCGCTGTATGCGCTGGACCCCATCTTTACTTTGCCGCTGACGGCGCTGTTTTTGTTCGCGCTGGGCGTCATGCTGTACAAGGTGGTGATACGCAAGATTACCAATGCATCAATGCTGTCGCAGATCTTCACGACCTTCGGGCTGATGATACTGTTCCGCGGCATTGCACAGTTTTTGTGGAAACCTGATTTCCGCACGGTGGACCACAGCATCGTCAGCGGCCACGTGTCCATCGCCGGCATACAGATAGGCTCGCCGCAGGTAACGGCCGGCGTCGGCGCTATTCTGGTGACAGCCGGCATCTGGCTGTTTCTGAACAAAACCCGTGCCGGCGCAGCGCTGGAAGCTACTGCCGCCGACAAGGAAGCCGCGCAGCTGATGGGCATTGATTCGCAAAAGATGTTTGCGCTGGCCTGGGGCATAGGCGCAGCCTGCGCCGGTGTGGCAGGCGCGCTGCTGTCCACCTTCTTTCCCATCTTCCCTGAAGTGGGTGCCAATTTCATCCTGATCGCGTTTGTCGTTGTGAACCTGGGCGGCTTCGGCAGCGTCGTCGGTGCATTGCTGGCCGGCGTGCTGGTGGGTGTGGTAGAGGTCATGGGCGGCTTGCTGATAGGGCCGCAATACAAGATGGCGCTGGTGCTGGGCTTGTTCCTGGCGGTGCTGATGTTCCGCCCGCAAGGTTTGCTGGGTAAGGCTTAAGGAAACGCCATGAGCACATTAAATACAATAGAAAAGACGCCTGCTAAAGTGGTGAATGCGATGAATGCAGCCAACACCAATGCAACGGCAGGCAAGTTCCAGCGCAAATACATGCTGTGGGTCGTGCTGCTGATTGTTGCGCTACTGGTGCCGTTTGTGGTCACAGACCCGTCGCACCAGAACTTGGCCATCCTGATTTTGATGGCGGCGCAGCTGGGCGTGTCGTGGAACATCATCGGCGGCTATGCCGGGCAGATCTCGCTGGGCCACGCTGCGTTTTATGGCCTGGGCGCTTATACGTCCACCATGCTGATGACGCTGGCCGGCCTTAATGCCTGGCTGGCCATCCTGGCCGGTGGCATACTGGCAGCGGTCATCAGCCTGGCGATAGGCTGGTCCTGCTTCCGCCTCAAGGGCCACTATTTTGCGATGGCCACCATTGCGGTGGCAGAGATCATCCAGATCATCTTCACCAACTGGGAATACGCAGGCGCTGCAGTCGGCCTGACCATACCCATGGACAAGCAGGGCTGGAGCGTGCTGATCTTCGCCGGCAAGGAGCCGTATTATTACCTGGCGCTGGGCCTGCTCTTGCTGACGCTGCTGGCCAACCTGCTGATAGAACGCAGCTACCTCGGCTACTATTTCCGCGCCATCAAGGATGAGCCGGACGCGGCCCGCAGCCTGGGCATCAGCCTCAGCAAATACAAGCAGATCGCGTTTGCCGTCAGCAGCTTCTTCACTGCGCTGGGCGGTAGCCTGTATGCGCAGAAAGAACTGTATATCGACCCGGCCTCGGTGCTCAACACCGGCCTGTCCATCAAGATGGCGCTGGTCTCCATTCTGGGCGGCGTCGGCACGCTGTTCGGCCCCATCATCGGCGCCGGCGTACTGACCTTGATCGAGGAGGGCACCCGCATGTTCTTCGGCGGCTCCGGCCGCGGCACCGACCTGATCATCTACGCAGCGCTGATCGTCATCATTGCCGTGTATTACCCTAGCGGCGTGCTGGGCTGGTTCAGGCAGGTGTTTGCAAGGCGGAAAGCCAAACAACACAACGAAGCCAATCAGGCCACTCAGGCCAATCAGACAAAAGGAGAACAGGCATGAGTCTGCTCCGTGTAGAGAATGTGACCAAGCGCTTTGGCGGCATCACGGCCAACCAGGATGTGTCCTTCAGCCTGGGGGCAGGGCAGATCGTCGGCCTGATCGGCCCCAATGGCGCGGGTAAGACCACGATGTTCAACTGCATCGCCGGTTATGCGCCGCCAACGTCGGGCGACATCTGGCTCAATGATAAAAAAATCTCCGGCTATTCGCCCGAGCAATGCGCACGCGCCGGCATAGGCCGCACCTTCCAGGTCGCGCGCACCTTCACCAGCATGACAGCGCTGGAGAACGTGATGGTAGGCGCTTTTTTGATAGACCGCCATGTGCCCTCTGCCCGCAACAACGCGGCGGCGCTGCTGGATTTTGTGAACCTTGGCCAGTTCAAGGACAAGCCCGCCGGCAGCATGACTATCAGCGAGCAGCGCCGCCTGGCGGTGGCGCGTGCGCTGGCCGTCAAACCCAAGCTTTTGCTGATGGATGAAGTAATGGCCGGGCTGAACCCGACCGAAGTCAAAGAGACGGTAGAGGTCGTGCTGAAGATACGCGACCAGGGTATTTCCTGTCTGATCGTGGAGCACGTGCTGGAAGGCATCATGCCGATTGCCGATGCGATCGTGGTGCTGGATTACGGCAAGAAGATTGCAGACGGCAAACCGGCCGATGTGTCCAACGATCCCAAGGTGATCGCCGCTTATCTGGGAGATGAATGATGCTGCAGGTACGAAATTTAAAAGTCAGTTATGACGGCGTGCTGGCGCTGTCCAAGGTTGATATTGATGTGCCAAAAGGCAAGATCGTCGCGCTGGTCGGCGGCAACGGCAACGGCAAGTCCACAACCTTGCGCGCAGTCGCCGGGCTGAACGCGGCAGACGATGGCCAGATCACCTTTGACGGCCAGCGCATAGAAAAAGTACATGCCAGCAAACGCGTGGGCCTGGGCCTGTCGCTGGTGCCGGAAGGCCGCCGCATCTTCGCCCGCCTGACGGTGGAGCGCAACCTGCAGCTGGGCGCCTACACCCGCCAGGACAAGCAGGAGGTGGAAGAATCGATAGACACCATGTACACGCTGTTCCCCATCCTGAAGGAAAGGCGGCACCAGGAAGCCGGCCTTATGAGCGGCGGCGAGCAGCAGATGCTGGCGATAGGCCGCGGTCTGATGGCCAAGCCCAAGCTGTTGCTGCTGGATGAACCCTCATGGGGCATCGCACCCAAGTTCGTCACCAAGGTGCTGGATACGATACAGCTGGTGAACCAGCAGGGCGTGTCCGTGCTGCTCGTGGAGCAAAACCTGCACAAGGCGCTGGCCATTGCCGACCACGGCTATGTGATCCAGACCGGCCGCATCGTCATGGAAGGCAGCGGCCAGGAGCTGCTGGGCAATGAAGACGTGCGCAAAGCTTATCTGGGAGTGTAGAAATGATAGCGACGGCAACGACGGCAGCATTGGATAAAACGATGGAAATGGCCGCCATGTCACCTGCGGAGCTGCGCGCGCTCTACCGCGAGGCCAGCTACACCGGCCCCACGGCAGGCGTGGCGCGCGGCTTTGTGCAGGCCAACATGATGATCGTCCCGCGTGAATACGCGTTTGATTTCCTGCTGTTTTGCCAGCGCAACCCCAAGCCTTGCCCGCTGGTGGAAGTGCTGGAGCCAGGCCAGTTCATGCCTATGTGTGCACCAGGTGCAGACCTGCGCACCGACATTCCCGGCTACCGCATTTATGAGCAGGGCAGCCTGGTCAAAGAAGTCACGGATATCGCTGGATACTGGCGCGATGATCTGGTCGCTTTCCTGCTCGGGTGCAGTTTCTCTTTCGAGAGCGCGCTGATGGAAGCCGGCATACGCCTGCGCCATGTAGAGCAGCAGCGCAATGTGGCCATGTACAAGACCAGCATCCCGTGCACACCCGCAGGCCGCTTCCAGGGCAATATGGTCGTCAGCATGCGGCCCATCAAAAGCAACGAGATTGCCAGCGCCGTAGAAATCTCCGGCCGCTTCCCGCAAGTGCATGGCGCACCGGTACACATAGGCCACCCGCAGGCAATCGGCATACAGGATCTGGCCAGGCCGGATTTTGGCGAGGCGGTAGACATCATGCCCGACGAGCTGCCGGTATTCTGGGCCTGCGGCGTCACGCCGCAATACATCGCCGAACTAAGCCGCATCCCGTTCTGCATCACGCACGCGCCGGGCAAGATGTTTGTGACGGATTTGCGGATGTGATGAGCAACCGAGGCTAGCAGTAGGGTAGATTGGGCAAACGCTTCATCTGCCCAACATCTTCGCAAGTACCGAGGCTCTATCGGCTAACTGGGTACATCACGGTGGGCTGAAAACCAAGCTACCATACTGCTCTCCGTATCAGGTGCGCCCCTGCCGTCCTGCGCAAGTGTCGGAGAAAAAATCAGATGATGGAAACTAAAACCTCTGCACAAGGTCTCAAGCGAGAGACTTTCTGCCATCTGTCGCGCCTTCAAAGAGTGCGCAGCAAAGAAGTGTCTACCCAAACACCTAAGCATGCCTGATTTTTTTAAAGTTACTGCCATGACCACTTCCAGATTCTATTTGAAATGCCTGTCCGCTCTGCTGGCGTCGATCTTATTGACAGGCCTCGCACAGGCACAGTCCCCCATGACGCCAGCACAATCCACGGTAGATAAGGCATCACCAGAAGAAGCGAAAGCGATCCACACGCTGCTGGACACTTATACCCAAAGCGTCACCGATCGCAACAAAGCCCTCTTTGAATCCTTGCTGCTGGATGAGAATATTCCCTTTTTCTGCGTCGAAGACCTGAGTCGGCCATCGTTTCAGGCCTCAACAAAAACGGTCAGTTCTTACGCCGGTTTCAGAAAATCGGTGTTCGATAGCGGAACGCGGTTTCATCAAACTTTCAGCAATGTGAAAATAGAGCAGGAAGGTGCGCTTGCGCAGGTTTCTCTCAATTTTGAAACCCTGGTGGATGGCACAAATGACGGCGGCCGCGGCTGGAAGGTGCTTCACCTGTTGAAGATCAACGGAAAATGGAAGATCGCCAGCGAGTTTTACACGGCCTACAGTATTAAAAAAAGCGCTTAGGAAAGCAAGCGCGGCAGCCCGGCTAGCTAACAAACACGCCCGCATATTTGGACGCCGCCATTGCAAATGCAGTGACTACCAGCAGCAGTGACGCGAAACGAAAAGACGCAAGGGTGCGAGCCTGCAGCTTTTCCACCTCTGCCGCCTTGCCCATCTTCCGTATCGCCGGCCCGGCAATGCCCGCCTGGATCACAAGCGCCAGCAGTGCGCAGACGCCGCCCACAGCCAGCACACGTTCAGTCGCCTGGAACACTGCCCCATGGACCGTATGCCACAGGAAGGTGCCGCTCAACACCGCAATGGCCGCCGCCAGCATTTGCCGCAGGAATAGCGGCATGCCGGGGCTGTTGCCGCTGGCCGATACATACATCGTTGATCCAGCCCAGAAAATTGCCGATAAAACGTGAAGGCAGATGGCAAGAACGATCGCGTATTGCATAATAGGCTCCGAAGGGGTTTAAATTAACTATACATAGTGTATAGTTAAAATAAAGAGGATGCAATGTCCAAACGCAGTTATTCAAGTTCTGTCCGTGCCGATGCCGCCGCCGAGAAGCGCGAGCGCATGATAGAAGCCGCCACGCAATTCTTCCGCGAAGAGCATGGCATACAGGATTTTTCGCTGGAAGCCGTCGGCAGGGCCGTAGGCGTCACAAGGGTGACGGTCTATAACCAGTTCGGCTCGCGCAACGGCCTGCTGGAAGCGGTGTTTGATGAAGTCGCGCGCAAGGGTGGCATTGTGCGGCTTGCAGAGGTGGAGGCCGTTGCAGACCCGCGCGCGGCATTGCACCGCATCGTCGAAATTTATTGCGAGTTCTGGAGCAGCGACGCCGCTATAGGGCGGCTGCACGACGCGATGGCGACCGACCCCGCCATCGCCCAGGCGCTGGCAGAGAGGATGGCGCGCGGCTGGCAGGTGCTGGTTGCAGTAATCGCACGCATCGCAGTCAACCAGGCTGGTGTGCAGGCCCAGCGCGATACTGCGGACCTCATTGCCACGTTCACCAGTCTTGCTGCATTCCGCATGCTGGCAAAGGCAAGGCCAGCCGGGGAAGTATGCAGCCTGCTCAAAGCTGCATGCGATGATGCAGTGGAACGAATGATGCGCGGAAGCACGGGAAGGTAAGCTGCAGCCCGCCGGTGCTACACTGAAACAGCAGCTTTGTTACAGACCATGCGCTCGCGTCTCTATAGGCTGCCGAGCGCGTAGGGAGCTACCATGAATGTTTTCGGCCGCCAGACCTTAAAAAGCAATCGCTCCATGCCGGACAGCCAGATCATCCCCGAACTGGCCTATCCGGATGTGCCCGTCGCCGCAGAATGGCTATGCCGCGCCTTCGGCTTTACAGAGCGCCTGCGCATCGGCAGCCATCGCGTGCAGCTATCCAGCGAAGGCGGCGCCATCGTCGTGACAGAGCTGCGGCAGGATGCGCAAAATGCGCAAAATGCGCAAGGCCAGTTCGCCAGCCATTCACTGATGATGCGCATCACGGAGATAGACAAACACTACGAACACGCCCGCATATGCGGCGCACTCATCGTTTATCCGCCGGCAGACCAGCCGTATGGCGAGCGCCAGTACACGGCCAAGGACATAGGCGGGCACTACTGGACTTTTTCAGAGACGATTAAAGATGTGCACCCGGTAGAGTGGGGCGGGTTTCTGGTGCTTTGAGACGAAAATGCAGCTTGCCGAATCGCTGCTGCGTTAAATGTGCCGGCACATTTGTTGACATCAGTACCTGCGGAAACCAGATACTTGACGATGTCGAACTTGCCCATCGAAGACACCATCAAAATCGGACGCAACCCGTCTACACGCCCCATCCACGTCCCCCATCTGGAGTCAGCCAATTTTGTACGAGCAAACTGATATTTTGCGATCAGTTCACCATTTTTTGATTAAATGTTATTCATATTTAACTAATTCCACAAAAATATGATGAGATCTACTATGCACATCAAGCAAGACAATCTACGAATCAGGCCTACGAAGCTACGCATTTGCCTGTTCTTGTATTGCGATCTCACTCAATCATTTTTATGTAAACAAAGGAAAATATTATGAAACTGCTCAACAAAGTGGCATTCATCACCGGAGGCACTTCGGGCATCGGACTGGAAACCGCAAAACTGTTTCAGGCGGAAGGCGCCCATGTCGTTCTGGTTGGTTCTAACACGGAACGTCTGGCAGAGGCGGGCAAGGAGCTTAATGGCAAAGCTTTGCTGGTCCAGGCCGACATCCGCAAGGTAGCGGATATTGAACGCGCCGTCGAAGAAACTCGCGCAAAATTCGGCCACATCGACGTCGTATTTGCTAACGCTGGCGCCAGCACGGTCGCTCCGCTCGATGCCGTCACGGAGGAGTACATCAATGACAATCTGGCGCTGAATTTTACGGGCACATTCTTCACGATCCAAAAAACGGCACCTCTGATGAACAAGGGTGGCAGTGTTATCGTGACGACATCCTTCCTGAACACCATCGGCTATCCCGGCCTGTCGATCCTGGCGGCCACCAAGGCGGCAACACGCTCCCTGGTTCGTACTTTGGGCGCAGAACTGGCGCCACGCGGCATCCGCGTGAACGCTGTCAGCCCTGGCGCCATTGCGACACCGTTCTACAGCAAGATCGGCCTGCCTGATAACGTGCTGTCCCAAGTCGCTGCCAGTATTACAGACAAGGTCGCGCTGAAGCGTTTCGGTAGTGCGGTTGAGTTGGCCAAGACCGCCTTGTTCCTGGCAAGCGACGATTCGTCGTACACTACCGGGACCGAAATGGTGGTTGACGGTGGTCTGACACAGTTCTGATGTGCCGCGACGATGAGTCGCAGTCAGGCAGAGTTCCCCGTCTTCGTGGGCGGGGTTTAGGTGGAACACCGCAGCCAAGGAGTAGAATTACTTCTTCATATTTTTCTTGGTGAATCACTTGGACCGACTAGAAGCGATGGCGATGCTGGTGTGCTCAGTTGAGGAAGGTAGTTTGTCGGCTGCTGCAAGGAAGTTGAGCATTCCGGTTGCCACGCTCACACGGAACGTCAATGACCTTGAAGCGCTGGTGGGTACGAAGCTGCTCATCAGGACAACACGAAAGCTTGCGTTGACCGATGCAGGCGTTGAATACGTCGCAACGGCAAAGCGTATCCTTGAAGACGTTGATGAGTTGGAACGGCGTGCCGCCGGTGAATTCACGACCCCGCGCGGTGAGCTCGTTGTCACCTCGCCTGTGCAGGTCGCACGTTTGCGCATTCTGCCGGTCGTCAACAAATTTCTTGCCTTATATCCTGAGATCCGCATACGGCTCGTGCAGTCCGACCGGGTTATTGATCTGGTCGATGCACACGCTGACGTAGCAATTCGTGTCGGACGTTTGAGTGATAGCAGTATGGTCGCTACCCGGGTTGGCGCATTACGGGTAGTGACGGTGGCTAGTCCGGCTCTTCTGAATAGGTACGGTTCTCCCGAGACGCCGGAAGACTTGCACGATTTACCTTGCGTTGTATTCGATAGCCCTAGTCTGTCGCCATGGCGTTATCGTAGCCAGGATACAGGGCAAATCTATACTGTTTCCCATATACCGAGGTTGCTTGTCTCGTCACCGGATGCCGCAGTTGACGCAGCAGTTGACGGGATTGGTGTTACATTCATCCTTGAACACGACGTCCATGACGCGGTAATAGCAGGACAACTAAAATATATCCTGCAAGAGTTTGAGATTGAACCGATTCCGGTTCACCTGGTTTACCTCTCCCGACATGCGATGCCGGCCAAGCTACGTCGATTCATTGATTATGCAGTGCCACAACTTCGTGAACTGCTTGCCGAATTCGGGCGCATTCCATCTAATTAAATCACTCTTCCAGCGGACCTGTTTCAGCTTATGCCGTTGCTCAACTGATTCGACTTAGCGTGTCTTAAGTCAATCGGAAAGTGTGAGGTTGCACACCAAACACGCTCCGCACCCTATGTTCCCATGCAATATAAAAAACAGCGAAGCATGTTGACGACGCTTGGCTTGCCGCAGTCACGATTGACTCATATCGCAGCTTTTTGATTCGATTGCGTGCAGCAGAAATCAAGCCGGCTCGCCTGTTTATGCCATCTCGCCAGGCATGATTTCACGCCGTCACATCGTCATTTTTTGAGCAAATGTTTCTCGCGATCCCGGGATTCCGCTTTAAATCAGTTAAGCGCATGATTCTTTTCACGCAAAGTGATTGACCGAAACGAGATGACTCAAGCGATCTGCTGATAAGGAAATCTGCGATGCGTGCCCCGGTTGAGCCCTTTTCATCGCTCAACCTAACCACTATGAGATAACTGAAATGAAGCTCAAAAATAAAGTTGTATTCTCCCCTAACCGGACGTCTGATAACCGCCTCGAAGCTGACGGCACACGCACACGCACTGGAATGGGCATCGCTCAGATGGCCTCTATGGTTGCACTCGTCAGCCTGATTTCTCAAGCCCCAGCGCAAGCACAGGTATCGGTCAGCGGTAAGACACTTCCCCTGAGTGCCGCGATTGTCGCAGCCCAGACGGCAGTGGATACCTGCAAGGCAAATGGCTACGACGTGACCGCAACAGTCGTCGATGTGTCTGGAACGCCGCAAGTCGTTCTGCGCGGCGACCACGCGGTGATTCACACCAAGGACAGCAGTTTTCGCAAGGCCTACACCGTGGTCACAATGGGGCCAATCTTCCACGCCGATACCACGAGCGGTTTCATCGGTGTCCTCGCAAAATATCCGCCACTGGTGGCTCAATCTCTGGCCAGTACACCCAACGTGACGGCCTTGCCTGGTGGCGTCGCATTCAAGGTGGGTGACGAGACTATTGCGGGACTCGGCGTGGGAGGCTCTCCTGGCGGCGACAAGGACGAAGTCTACGCCCAGGCGGGTGTAGCCAAAGTGGCAGAGTTGCTGAGGAAGTAAAAAGCGATGGCGCGATAAGAGGGCAATTTTAGTCACGGCATGCTTGTGATATGCGTTCCGCGTCAATAAGGAAATACTTCTCCCGTAGCTTCCGCCGCCAGAAATTTTACTTGATACGAAAAGAACTTACTGATTTTTATTGAGAGATTCTTGGCTATTTCCATCTATCTCATCTGATACAAAATTTCTACAATACCTAGGATTCTCACATGCACGCATTTAAATATCTCGCTGTTTTTTCCAGCCTCGGCATCGCCTTGGCTGCACAAGTAGCGCTGGCAGAAAATACGCAATTCCAGCCTTTTCAAACCATCGCTGCCAAGGACGTCAAATTTAAAGATCTTGGCGGCCCCCAACTCGGTACTGTCTGGGGCGATTCCAGCAAAGGCGCGCATGGCTCGTTTCTGCGTTTGCCTAAAGGCTTTATCAGCCCTTCACACACACATACGGGCGACTACGACGCCGTTGTGGTCGAGGGCATGGTAAGCAATGTCGAAGCAGGGCAAAAAGCCATTCCACTGGGACCGGGCAGCTACTTTGTTCAGAGGGGAAAAGTAAATCATGTGACCTCATGTCTGAGCAAAACGCCATGCTTGCTCTATGTCACTCAGCGCGAAGCATTCGATTTCATTACGTCCAACTAAGCGGCGAATAAATAATAAATGCTTAGCTGATCCATTTTTCATTCCGGTAGTCGGAAATAGCTAGTCAAAATCGTCTGCACAAACACTGTTTGTGCAGACAAGGGCATTCGTTATGAAGTACGTTGGTGGACAGATGTCGACCCGGCGAAGTGGGACGGGTTTGTGGCGCTTTAAACCGGAAAGACGGCGGGAGAGTATGCATTACAGTAACTTGGACTGAAGCTTCATCAGCCCAACGTACTCGGCACATCTGATTTGGGACGGTTGTGGTTCACTAAGACTGAATATGATGAGCGGAATTTAGTCAGCTCTATGGCACCAAGCTAAGCAAATAGTTAGCAATTTCCGTTTGCCCTCTCTCCACCGCAAATGCCAGCGCATCCATATTTTTCATCGACTCCCCGGTGTATTTGATGTGGTAATCAATGCCTTCGGCGATCAGCAAACGCACAATATCCAAGTGGCCGCCGTAGATGGAAGCAAACAGAGGATTTTTCTCCGGCTCGCTGGTATCTAGCTTTGAACCATGTGTGAGCAGGTAACGTACGATATCAATATGCCCTGCGGATGCAGCTTGCCGAATCGCGTCTGCGTTAAATGTGCCCGCATTTTTATTGACATCTGCCCCAGAGGAAACCAAATACTTGACGATGTCAAACTTGCCCATCGAAGACGCAACGTGCAACCAAGTTCCAAAAGGCGTGTCCATATGGAGGGTTTCTTTATTGTTGTCTATTAGCGCCGCGACCTGAGAAAGATCGTCTTGCTTAATTGCGGTACGGATTGCTATGCCTAATTGTTTTTTGTCCATATCCATTCACTTTCTGTTGGCCGCTGCTTCGCCAAGTTCATTCAGTTTAGTGGTCACGTCGGTCCTATCACCACCAGCTTCCTCAATTTCCTTAAGGCTGTTTACAATATTCCTTAGAGTTTCGATTCCATGCTGAGTGGCTACTCGATTTGGAGCCCATGTCAAATTTTCCTCGCCCATAATAGGATCAATATCAAAACGGTTCAATATTTCCTGTCCTTCTTTTACCAGAGCTTTTTGAGCAGGGCCGTTTCCTTCCTTGAATAAAATGTGATGCGCGTGCGGATCTATCATATCTGATGGAGGAGGCCCTTTTAATTTTCGTAGATGAGCACCAAAATCAAAGCTCTTGAACAGAGGGTTCCGCAGGTTAAATGGGCCCGCACTATACAAGTTCGTACCAGACTGCAGCTCAGCATATATGGGCGAACGGAGATTGTAGTTTCCGTAACGCCCGACGCCTTTGCCTACAGCGGCCCCGGCGGCTATCCCTCCGCCCATTCTAGCTACGGCATTCCAATCGCCGCTCATAACAGCATTACTCATATCAAAACCAAGGACGCCGAGATTCGCGACAGGGAGGCTTGATAGAACCAGTTTTTCCTGCGACTCTCCGTTCTTGTAAGCTTGTGCGGTTGGACCTACCATGTCCGCGTAAAATTTTGGAGCGTGATTTCCTGTTGCCCAGTTATACGCATCTCTTAGCCCTAGCTCATTCCATGAGACAGATGCTCCGGCGGCCATCAAATCTTTTGCATTGAGCGCCGTACCTATCGTAAGGCCATACGCTGTATCTCCTATGCCGCTTACAAAATTCGCTGCAAGACTCTCTGCGTCAAATTTCTCGTCGCCGTCTGGGTCATCGGTATTCCCAACATGCGGCATGATAGGTGAACTAGTATCGCCGGACTGGTCAGGCTTAAGACTTTCGGGTCCCTTCCACCGTATAGCACTGAATGCTGGCTGCCCCGGCTGCGCATCCGGCCAATCATCACTGAAGCGACCCTCGCGTACCATGTTTTTTGATATCTCTGCCAGACTACCGCTGTTCCTTAATGCTTCGTTCAGATTGAAGCTCTGAGCTCCGCTTGATTGGCCTTCTACTTTTAACGGACTATCAGCAGCGCCATCGGGATCAGGAAACATGGCGCGGCCTATCAGCCCCTTGCCAAGTGCCTCATTATCTAGAACTTGATTCTGGTCGCTGGATTGTGGATCGTTGGTGCCTTCTTCTTTCGCAGGTTCCGGCTTGTTTTGTGGCGGCTGAGTGGGGCCGGTATTCGGATCTTCATCGTAAAGATCTTTAACGAGCTGGTACTTTTTCAGCAAGTTATCGATGCCCTGCTTTGGGTCTGGCATCGAAGCAATGTCTTCATCCTCTTTGGAGAAAATATTTTTGAGAACTAATCCCATCATTTCCCTTTCTGCAGTCCAGCGAAAAATTGCAATCTGAGTTCAGCTAGCTTCATGGCAATGGGTTCTCGCTTGCTCAGACTATCTCTGCGTTCTATCGCTCTCCTTGCTTCTTTCTGGCGCTCCGGTGCCGGAGTCAATGCCGTCCTTTCTGTCAGCACGGAGGTGGCCATTTTGCCGATTTTTTTGACGGTCCCGTTTAAGTCGATAGCAAGGCTGTCGACAACTAACACGTCAGTGTTAGTAGGTTTTTTTAGTTCTTTCTTGCTCTTGCTCTTGTTCTTGGCTTCAAAGGTATTGAGAAGCCCCTTATGAAGGACCTTCCGGACGACACGAATTTCATATGCGACGATGGCTTTGATTAAGCCCGTACCGCGACTGCAAAAAGCAGAAAGAATTTTTGCGTAATATCTCATGGGATTGAATGTTGGGGACGGTGTTTGAAAGTTTGTTTTGCACCCGGAAGCGGCATGCAATGTAAGTGAGCGAGGGGCCTCGCAAGCTTATTTTATTCTCAAATGAATAGTTTGCTCAACATATTTTTATGCGATTTTGAATAATCTATTTAAGTATGTATAGTTTTGGATAGATATGAAGCAGGTGTACAGGGAAACACGACGGAGTGGAGGTAGGGCACGCACCTAAACTGCGGCTTTGCCAGCAACGGAGTAGCAAGAAAAAACAGATTACCTAAAATTTATCAATAAATAATCATTTATATTGCTATTTTCAGCGCAGGTTTTAGAATAGATATATTAGTGTTTTGAGCGGAAAATCCGTTCTTAAATTGCAAATCTCAAGGTAATATGATGAAGCGTTCTGAGCAAAGGCCCTTACCAAGGGCCGTTAAAAAATCAACGACATCATCAGGAGACAAGCCCATGTCGGCTACCAAGACCAAAAGCAAAGCCAGTTTAAGCCAGGCCGCATCCTCTGCTGCATCATCCGCATCTTCCTCATCCGGTGCAGTGCCGCGGGTACCTATCGTTTCATCCGCGCATCTGGCGCAGGGCCGTAGTGCGGAGCTGAGCGAGTTTGAGTTCGGCATGATCATTGCTGGCAATGCGTTCAACCGCTGGGCCGTGCGCTGCATGGCTGCCGCCGGCATGAAGGACATGACGATTACCGACGTGCTGGTGCTGCACCACATCAACCACCGCGCGCGTGAAAAAAAGCTGGCCGACATTGCCTTCATCCTCAATATTGAAGACACGCACATCGTCAATTATTCGCTGAAGAAGTTGCAGGCGCTGGAGCTGGTGCAAACCGAGAAGCGCGGCAAGGAAGTGCTGTACTCCACCAACGAGGCCGGCCAGGCCGTGTGCAAGCGCTACTACGATATCCGCGAGCAGGTGCTGGTGTCCGGCCTTACCGGCGACGGCACGGAGAGTTTTGAGCTGAGCGAGCTGGCGCGCTTCCTGCGCGTGCTGTCGGGCTTGTATGAGCAAGCGGCGAGGGCAGCTACTTCGCTGTAGAGGCTGCTGCTTTAATCGTAAAAAACCGTCTGC
>JAYSKH010000453.1:0-13376 GCA_043726505.1 Undibacterium sp.
GTAATTGACGCCCATCTTGACGTCGCTCTGGTGGACCGCATTGGCAGTCAGCATAGGCAGCAGCGATAGTGTCAGGAAGCCGTGTGCGATAGGGCCGCCGAAAGGAGATTCGCGCTTAGCGCGTTCCACGTCGATGTGTATCCATTGCAGGTCGCCGGTGGCTTCGGCGAACATGTTGATTCTTTCCTGGCTGATTTCGACCCAGTCGGAGGTGGCCACTTCCTGGCCGATCAGGGATTTCAACTCTTGCAGGCTATGTATTTCACGCATGGGATTTATCCGTATTTGGTTGGACTGCTAGTGATGGTGTGTGGGTAAGTGCATTTATGCAGCCGGACGCCGGCCAAACATGCCCTTGCCCTTGATGGTGGTAACCAGTTCGCCTTTCTGGTTGAACGCGCGCCACATAGAAAGCGTGACGCCGCGGTCAGGCTTGGATTGCGAAGGTGTGGCTTCCAGTGTTTCTATCGATATCGTCAACGTATCGCCGGGGCGCACCGGCAGTATCCAACGTATTTCTTCCACGCCGGGCGAACCCATGCTGGCTGCGTCCTTGATAAAGCCGTCCACAACCAGCCGCATCATCAGGCTGCAGGTATGCCAGCCGCTGGCGATGACGCCGCCGAAGATGGAATGCTCTGCAGCGTCTTTGTCGATGTGGAAGGGTTGCGGATCAAACTGCGTGGCGAAGGAGAGAATCTCTTCTTCAGTCACGGTGCGAGAACCCAGCTGGATGACGTTGCCGGGAACGAAGTCTTCAAAATACCATTTGTAGGATTTTGCTGCCATTGCTGCTCCTATGGTGTGCAGTAGGGGGCAAGTGATACCTTTGCTGTGCGATGAACTGCATCAGCGTGCAGCAGGGGAGCTTGGGCTAAAGTTTTACCAGCCCAAGGTTCTCCAAACTGTTGAGGCTATCCTTTTGCTTGTTGGGCAGATGAAGCGTTTGCCCAACCTACCGTACTAATTTATTTTTCCTCGCTAGTGAGAGAGGGGTACTAAATTGCGCCTCAGCTGCGCGATGGGCCGAGCAGTTCGCAGTAGGGTAGGTTGGGCTAAAGCTTTATCAGCCCAACGTTCTCCAAACTGCGGAGGCTATCTATTTGTACGCTGGGCAGATGAAGCGTGTGCCCAATTTACCGCAATTTATTCCCTCTCCCGCGTGCGGGAGAGGGGTAGGGTGAGGGGCGTTAATTGGATGTAGAGAGATTGCTGCCGGAAGCAGTTAAATACGTGTACACCGAATGAAATGACTGCACTTTTCTCTCGATTCCGCGCAAAAAATCTTCTACATCAATTCAAAGACCCTCACCCCAACCCTCTCCCGCACGCGGGAGAGGGGGAGGCTACGCTGCCTGCTTGAAGCCGGGTTGCGCGATGAAGCGCGCCAGATGGTGGTCCGTGTCGCCCAGCGACACTTCTATCATCGTCAGGCGCTTGAACATATGCGCTGCGGGCAGCTCATTGGTCACGCCCATGCCGCCGTGCAGCTGCACAGCCTGCTGACCGACGTAACGGGCTGCCTGGCCGACGCGCGCCTTGGCGGCGGACACGGTGCGGCGGCGTTCTTCGGCATCCGGCGAAGATACCTTGACGGCAGCTAGTGTCGCCATTGAGCGCGCCTGTTCCATTTCCATGAACATTTCCGCCATCTTGTGTTGCAGTACCTGGAATTTACCGATAGGCACGCCGAATTGCTGGCGGGTTTTCAGGTATTCCAGCGTGGCGGCTGTCAGGGCTTCCATCAGGCCTATCGCTTCGGCGCACAGCAGTGTCAAGCCGTAGTCGGAGGCGGCATCGATGATGTCCCATCCTGCGCCGGCTGCGCCTACCAGTGCGCTGGCAGGAACCTGCACATTGGCCAGGCTGATATCGGCGGCGCGCTGGCAATCGATAGTGCGGTAGTCGCGGCGGGTCAGGCCTGCCGTATCCGCATCAACGATGAACAGGCTGATACCGTCGGTATCACGCTGCGCACCGCTGCTGCGGGCAGAGATGATCAGCTTGTTGGCTTGCGCGCCATGCAGCACCACGGTCTTGGTGCCGTTCAGCACATAGCCGTCGGCATTTTTTGTTGCCGTGGCGGCGATGTCGAACATGTCGTGGCGCGATTGCTTCTCGGACAGCGCCGCTGCCAGCTTGACTTCGCCGCTGGCTACCTGCTCCAGCACGATGTCGTGGCCGCCGGCTTTTTTGAGAAATTCTGCACCCAGCACGGTGGCAAAATACGGCTCAATGACTATGCCGCGGCCCAGTTCCTGCATGACCACCAGCATATCGATTGCGGAACCGCTAAAGCCGCCCTGGTCTTCAGGAACCGGCAGCGCAGTCGCACCCAGTTCTGCCAATGCTGCCCACGCGGTATCGGAGACGCCAGCCTCGGATTCGACGATTTTTTTGCGATGTTCGAAGTTGTAGTCTTTTTCCACCCAGCGGCGGACTGCTTCCGCAAACTGCTTCTGTTCTTGAGTTAAGCTGAAATCCATGTTTGTCCCCTCTATCTTTTACAGGCCCAGAATCATTTGGGTGATGATATTTTTTTGTATCTCGTTCGAACCGCCGTAGATCGAAGTCTTGCGGAAGTTGAAGTAATACGCGGCCAGCGGCGCTGCATCGTCATCCTCGGCGATGCTGTGCTCTTCCTTGCCTTCCATGAATGCATGGTCGAAAGGCTGGCTGTAAGGGCCCACGGCTTCCACCATCAGTTCGGTCAGCCTTTGCTGGATCTCAGTGCCCTTGATCTTCAGCAGCGACGCCTCTGGCCCTGGGCGTCCGCTGTCTTGCGAGATCACGCGCAGTACGGTGATTTCTAGCGCCATCAGTTCCACTTCCAGCGACGCTACCTTGGAGGCATAGACAGGATCGTCCAGCAGCGGCTTGCCGTTTTTCTGGTGTTCTGTCGCGATGCGTTTCAGGAACTGCAGTTCGCGCTTGGCGCGGCCTACGGCAGCGATATTGGTGCGTTCATGGCCGAGCAGATATTTAGCGTAAGTCCAGCCTTTGTTTTCTTCGCCGATCAGGTTTTGTACCGGTACCTTGACGTTGTCGAAGAACACTTCGTTCACTTCATGCTCTTCATCCAGCATGATGATAGGGCGTACGGTAATGCCCGGCGTTTTCATGTCGATCAGCAGGAAGGAGATGCCTTCCTGTTTGCGTCCGCCGGTATCGGTGCGCACCAGGCAAAAGATCATGTCGGCGTGCTGGGCCAGCGTGGTCCAGGTTTTCTGGCCGTTGACGATGTAGAAATCGCCTTCGCGTTCTGCACGGGTTTTCAGTGACGCGAGGTCGGAGCCTGAGCCTGGTTCCGAGTACCCCTGGCACCACCAGTCGTCGCAATTCAGGATGCGCGGCAGGTAATAGTCTTTTTGCGCCTGGTTGCCAAACGCCATGATCACCGGGGCCACCATCGCCACACCGAAAGGCATGATGCCAGGTGTGCCGGCACGCGCGCATTCTTCTTCAAAGATATGCCTTTGTGTTGCCGTCCAGCCGGTGCCGCCGTATTCCTTGGGCCAGCCTGTGGCGACCCAGCCCTGCTTAGCCAGGATCTTGTGCCAGCGCACGAAGTTTTCTTTGGACAGACGCTTGTGGTTGAGCACTTTATGCTTCAGATCTGCGGGCAGGTTTTCTGCCAGGTAGCTGCGCACCTGGTCACGGAATGCCAGGTCTTCCGACGTGTAATTCAAATCCATGTTTCTTGTCTCCTTGGTGTGTGCTCTTTTAATCCTAATAATCCTAGTACTAAGACTGGGCGGCACATGATTTTATTCTGAAGAGTCCGTTGCCACATCAAACGCGTATCGCTGTATATACGATAAACGTGATTTTGCAACGATCTCAAAAAAGCACGACCGTTCAGAACAATTGTACAATGGATTTTGGCTCGTGTGGAAAGCAAAATGCGCCGCAGGGAATTCACGGCAGAAATGGTATGAAAACAACATCGCCTGCGGCGATCGCTGGAACTGTTTGCAGTGTTAAAGCTGAGCCTGCGGGCGCGGGTTCAGCCGGGGAGTGTTGGCCCACCGCTGCATGGGGAATGCAGCGGCGGCCGACTCAATGTCAACATAAACGTCAATGAAAGTGGCTGGAACCCTGCGGCGGCACATCGTCCGGCATTTCTGCGTGCACCAGCTCTGCATCGGCATCGGCAAACAGCGGTGCGCCGCAATCGTCGCAAAATTCCATTGCAAACATGTCTTCCAGTTTCTTCACGCGCACCACGCCGCATTCGGCCAGCACGGTAGGGATTTCCCCGAGCAGGCTTTCTGCCAGCGCGGCAGGCAGCTGCGACAGCTGGCTCTGGTCAGGCTCTATGGCATTGACCTGATCATCCTGCTGGTACAGCGGCCAGATGACGCCATACACGACTTCCGGCGCATTGCCGACGCAGAAGCTGACGCGGTATTCATCCACCTGGCCGTTGCCGTCGGGATTGCCGAAGGCGGCAATGATAACGGACAGTTCGGACGCTTCCACATTCAGCACGTTGCTCAGATAAAACACGGCAGCGCGTATGGATACCGGACGTATCTTGATATCGGCTTCGCGGCAAACGGTGTAGTAGGCTTCCGGCATCAGCAGTTCCACCGCGCAACCAGGCAGCAGGCGGCTGATGACCGGTGTTGCATTGTCTTGCCACAGGGACAGGATTTCGCTCTTTGCGGCAGATGTGTCAAACGGCGGCTTCACCAGTTGCCAGCGGAAAAATGGCGTCAGTACCGGCGTTACCACTACCGCCAGCAGGTAGCGTACGTCGGCCAGGAAAGGGATGGTCGGCGCCAGCTCATGCTGCGGCTTCAGCACAGCGCCTTTCAGCAGGCTCAGCGCCAGTTGTTCGGTCAGTGCAAAGGTCTCGCTATGGCTGCGCGGCAGCTGGTCGATGGAGTACAGCGTCGGCAGTATCTGCAACTGCGCATCGTCGGCAAGGATGTGCGACGCCATGTGCGCGGAAGCCAGCGTAACGATTTCACCGGGGATGGGGCCGGAAGGGATATCGAACCTGGTCCAGGCCAGCACCGGCGCTGCGATCAGCATCGCATCGTAAAACTTGTCGGCGTACTCCAGGCGGCAGGAGCTGCTGAGGGATTCCATGGTTTCCATCAGCACTTCATACGAATTCGGGTGCGTTTCAAACAGGTGCTCGGATGCGGCGTCGAGCAAATCCTGGTGATTGCTTTTGAGGGTCTTGGTGACCAGTAAATCAAGCTGCTCTTGCCAGGACAAATCTTCCAGCCGGCTGCCGGATTGGGCTACTGCCTGTGCCAGGTTGGCGATACGTACACTGTCTGCCGCGAGCTTGATTCTATTTTTCTTGAGTGGGCGGCGCATGCTTATAAACCTGCTGTGGAAACAGCTTTGATTGTAAGACTATTTGTCAATTTGGCGGGGATTTTGTGACAAAGGAATAAAACGGCGAGGGGGCTGAATGTCTGGAAAGAACTGGGAACGGTGCACCGTTCCCAGTGACTGTGCATTAGCGTTTCTGGTACTGCGTGCCGCCAAACAGCATTTCCCTGGCTTTGTCATCCTGTAGGGGTTTGCGCAAATCGGCCAGTACGGCCACCCCGCGCTGTACCGCAGGGCGCGCATCGATCTGGTCGAACCAGCGCTTGGCATGGGGAAACTCGGCCCAGTCTATGCCCTGGTTGGCGGCGGAGCGCGTCCACGGGAAGGCGGCAATATCGGCGATCGTATATTCATCACCTGCCAGAAACTCGGTCTTAGACAACTGCTTGTCCAGCACACCGTACAGGCGTTTGGATTCGTTGGTGTAGCGGTCTACTGCATACGCAATCTTTTCTGGCGCATACAGGCGGAAGTGGTGCGCCTGGCCGAGCATGGGGCCGAGGCCGCCCATCTGGAACATCAGCCATTGCAGGGCTAAATATTTTTCCCTGTCAGTCTTGCCCAGGAATTTGCCTGTCTTGCCTGCCAGATACACGAGGATGGCGCCTGATTCAAAGAGGGAGATCGGCTTGCCGTCGGGGCCATCAGCATCGACGATGGCGGGAATTTTGTTATTGGGGGAAATCGCGAGGAAATCGGGGCCGAACTGGTCGCCGGTGCCGATGTTGATGGGGATGGCGCGGTAGGGCAGTTCGCATTCTTCCAGCATGATATGGATCTTGTGACCGTTTGGCGTAGGCCAGGAATAGGCATCTATCATTGAGTTCCTCTTTCGGTTGAGAATCTGTGCGCAGCTTGAAAATTGTATGCCTGAAAATTCTATTTATGGAATTAGTTCACACCAATAAAAAATCCCAAACGCCATTATGCAGACGTTTGGGATTTCGCGCACAGGCTAGCCGATTAGTGCTTTGCCTTTGTAAGCTGGCGCATGTTGCGCCGCAATATCAGCCGCGGGTGATGGGCGGGCTCAGGTCTTCACCTGGCAGGCTCATGTGCTTGGCCAGTTCCAGCTTGGCAATGGCGTTGCGGTGGACTTCGTCCGGGCCGTCTGCAATACGCAGCGTGCGGTTGCCTGCCCACTGGCGTGCCAGCGGGAAATCTTCCGATACGCCACCGGCGCCATGCGCCTGGATCGCCCAGTCCAGCACTTGCTGTGTGACATTGGGCGCCAGTACCTTGATCATCGCGATCTCTGCCTGTGCCATTTTGTTGCCTACGGTATCCATCATGTAGGCGGCTTTCAACGTCAGCAGGCGCGCAGTGTCGATCTGGATGCGGGATTCGGCAATGCGTTCACGCCAGATGCTTTGTTCCGATACTTTTTTGCCGAAGGCGACGCGGCTGTTCAGACGTTTGCACATCAGTTCCAGTGCGCGCTCTGCGACGCCGATGGAGCGCATGCAGTGATGGATACGGCCAGGTCCAAGACGACCCTGGGCGATTTCAAAACCACGGCCTTCGCCGAGCAGGATGTTGGATGCCGGAACGCGGACGTTTTCAAACAGGATTTCGCAATGGCCGTGCGGCGCATCGTCGTAGCCGAATACCGGCAGCGGACGTTTGACAGTGATGCCTGGTGTTTTTGCATCCACCAGTATCATCGACTGCTGTGAGTGGCGGGCGGCGTTGAAATCGGTCTTGCCCATCAGGATGTAGACCTGGCAACGCGGATCACCGGCGCCGGAGATCCACCATTTGTGGCCGTTGATCACGTAGTGGTCGCCGTCGCGGTCTATGCGAGTTTCCACGTTGGTAGCATCGGAAGAGGCCACGCCGGGTTCCGTCATCGCAAAGGCGGAGCGGATTTCGCCGCGCAGCAGCGGTTCCAGCCACGTACGTTTATGCTCTTCGTTGCCGTAGCGTTCGATTGTTTCCATGTTGCCGGTGTCCGGCGCGGCGCAGTTGAATACTTCCGGCGACCAGCCCACGCGACCCATGATTTCGCACAATGGCGCGTAGTCCAGATTGGACAGGCCTTCCGGCGCGCGCGCAGATTTAGGCAGGAACAGATTCCACAGACCTTGTTCCCTGGCTTTTGGTTTCAGGTCTTCGATCAGCTGCGTTGGTATCCAGCGGTTGCCTTTTTCCACGCCGTTACGGTCGATCTCTGCTTTGTAGGCTTTTTCGTTCGGATAGATGTGCTCGTCCATGAAGCTGAGCAGCCGGCCTTGCAATTCCTTACAGCGTTCTGAGTAGTCGAATTCCATGTTGTCTCCTGATGTTGTTCTGTGGTGATGAAATTTTTACGTCACGATGCGTTTTGCAGAATCTTATTTAGATTCTTAGATTCTTAGAATCCTATTTGCTGGCGTAGCTCCAGCCCATCTCCGCCATTGGCCGCGCAGCTTCGCCGGAGCGTTTGGCCTGCGCGCTGGATGCGGTGCCGTCTACATAGCGTTTCATGATGCCTTGCAAAATACCGGCCATGCGGAACATGTTATAAGCCAGGTAGAAAGCAAAATCTTCCTGGCGTATGGTCTTGCCGGTGCGTTCGCAATACTGGGCGATGTATTCCTGTTCGGTAGGGATGCCCAGCGCTTTATAGTCCAGCCCGCCTATGCCGCGGAACTGGCCGTTTTCTATATGCCAGCTCATGCAGTGGTACGAGAAGTCGGCCAGCGGATGGCCCAGTGTCGACAGTTCCCAATCCAGCACCGCCATGATGCGCGGCTCGGTTTTGTGGAACATCATGTTGTCCAGGCGGTAGTCGCCATGCACGATGCTGGTGTCGTCGCCCGGAGGGATATTGTTGGGCAGCCAGGCGATCAGATTATCCATCGCCTCGATTTTTTCTGTTTCCGACGCCTTGTATTGCTTGGTCCAGCGGTCAATCTGGCGGGCAAAGTAATTGCCGGGTTTGCCGTAGTCGGCCAGGCCGATGGCGGCGTAATCGATGGTGTGCAACTGGGAGATGACGCGGTTCATCTCGTCATAGATTTCAGCGCGCTGTACCGGCGTCATGTCGGGCAAGGACTGGTCCCACAGCACGCGGCCATCGACAAATTCCATGATATAAAAGGCGCGGCCGATGACTTCTTCATCGGTACATAGTGCATACTGTTTTGCTGCAGGAAAGCCGGCCTTGTTCAGCGCATTCATGACCTTGAATTCACGCTCGATGGCGTGGGCGGAAGGCAGCAACTTGGCAACCGGGCCGGGCTTGGCACGCATAACAAAACGCTGGTCGTCGGCGCTCAGCTTGAAAGTGGGGTTGGACTGGCCGCCCTTGAACTGCTCAATGACCAGCTTGTCGGCCGATTTGGCATCAAAGCCTTCCACGTGCTGGCGCATGTAGTCGGCAAGGGCTCCGATATCGAACTTCTGGCGTTCGCTGATCGGCATGGTCCCCATGAATTCTTCAAACATGTTGTCTCCTGCAAGGCTAAGTTTTTTTGTGCCGGCATCACCAATGTGTGGGTTAAAGTTGCAAACAAGCGTTGCAAAAAAAGGCCCCGTTCTGGCGATACTATTTTGGTCTATTCTATATCATTAAATCGTACGGTCGTACTATTTATTAATATTTTTATTGAGCATCAGTGGTATGTTAGCCCTAGCATACCAAGACTTTATTGATTGCGTGATTTCTTGTATTGCTCCAGCAGCGTTTCCATCGTCGTGGAGCGGGAATCATCCTGCAATGCAGAAAGCGCGGAGTAATTGACAACACGAACGACCCAGTCCTGCGCTTCCGTACCGACGTCCAGCACATTGATGCAGCCCGCGGTTTGCGCCAGGTTGCCGAGGAACAGCCGTTGCCCCGTCAGTGCATACGACAAGATCGCACGGTTGACGCCGCCGTGCAGTACCAGCAGCACGCAATCCCAATTGGGGTCATCACGCAGCTTCAGTATGCTGGGGTGGATGCGGTCGATGAAACGGCCTATGGATTCGCCGCCAAGGAATTGCCGGTCTTCCGCCACCACGCCTTCAAAGGCGCCGAAGAAAGCGTTCTTCAGTTCAGCATCGGAAATAGCGGATAGTTTGCCGCCGCGCAGCTCTTCCCATTCTGGCCAGATTTCCAGTTCCGCCTGCTGGCCGGTTTCTGCCAGCACGTGCTGTGCGGTTTCCACCGTGCGCGGCAAGCCAGAAACAATAACGCGGTCAAAGCGCACCTGCTGCTGCGCGAACACCTTGCCGGCAGCGGTAGCTTGCAGACGGCCCTGTTCGTTTAGCGGCACGGATTCAGGCAGGAAGGGTTTGCCGGCATCGTCGAAATAACTGACGCTGCCGTGCCGCATCAGGTAGATGCGGCGGCGGGTATGTTCGGTGGAGATCATTGGTAATGTGATGTGTGGCCAGCCTGTCTGCGCCGCTGCGTTATTTATAGGTGGCTTTGCGTTTTTCCAGGAAAGCCTGTATGCCTTCCAGCGCATCGCGGTGATGCAGGCTTTCGACAAAACTATGCTTCTCCGCTTCAAAATGCTGGTGCAGCGAATTGCCCGAGGCTTCGCCGATCAGTGTCTTGATACGGGCACTGGCATTCGGCGACAGCGCTGCCAGATCTTCCGCCCAGGCCAGTGCAGCGGCGAGTGCAGTGCCATCCGGCACCAGCCGGTTCACCAGGCCGAAATCATGCAGGCGACTGGCAGATACCGGTTTCCCTTCCAGGATAATTTCAGTGGCCAGCTGGCGCGGCAGCGCCTGCGCGAGGAACCATGAGCCGCCGCCATCCGGCGTCAGGCCGACTTTGACATAGGCCATGACGAATTTTGCAGAATTGCCGGCCACGATCAGGTCGCAGGCCAGCGCCAGCGAGAAGCCCGCACCAGCGGCAGCGCCTTCCACTGCAGCGATAACGGGTTTGCTGCAACTACGCAGTGCATCGGTCCAGCCGTTCAGGCTGTCGATGGAATCTGCTTGCACAGTTCTGTCCTTGCTGCGGTTTTCCAGCAGGCGGTTAAGATTGCCGCCGGCGCAGAAAAAATTATCGGCGCCGGTCAGTATCACGGCGCGGATGCTGTCGTCGCGGTCGGCGATGGCCAGCATCTCTATTGCGGCGGCATACATGTCGGGATGCAGCGCATTCTTCGCGCTGGGATTGGACAAGGTCAGGACTAGCGTGCTGTCCTGGCGGGAGGATTTGAGTTCTGCGGACATGGGCGTATGGTAGGTTGGCCGTTCGTTATGGCATGGCTTTGTTGGCGTTCAGGTCCATCAGACCTTTCAGCAGGCGGTAGGCTTTCCATACCCAGGCGAAGAACCATACAGCGAATGCCACAGGAATGCCGATGACCGTGAGGAACAGCGCGGAACCTATTATGACCCATACCAGGTACCACCAGAATGAGCGTATCTGCCAGCTGTAATGGCTATACACAAAGGTGCCGGCGGCTTCGCCGCGCTTCAGGTAGCTGATGATCAGCGGAATCCAGGAGAATGCGCCGAGCGAAAGTACCAGGCTGACGGCATGGAAGATATACAGCCACCATGCCAGGTTTTTCATTGAATGCAGTTTATCGTCGAATACCAGTTCTTGTGACATTGATGCTCCATCAAGTTAAACAAAAACGCCCTGGACGAAAGACTGCATGGCGGAATGACGGTGGGGCAATGTCCCGCACCAGCTTTTCTGGCCCTTCGTTCTAAGCGAACAGGTTCAGGATGCCATCTAATCCGACAAAGTTCAAGGCCACGCTTGCCTGTGCCCGCACGACAGGCTTGGCGCGGAATGCAACCGACATGCCGGCGATGTGCATCATCTTCAGGTCATTGGCGCCATCGCCCATGACGATGGCCTGTGTTGGCTCTATACCCATCTCTATGCACACACGCTCGACGGTGCGCTGCTTTTCCTCGGCATCGACAATACCGCCGATGACTTTGCCGGTCAGCTTGCCGTGTTCAATTTCCAGCACGTTGGAATGTGTGTAATCCAGCCCCAGCCGGGTTTTCATGCGGTCAGTGAAATAGGTAAATCCGCCGGACACCAGCAACGTCTTCAAGCCGGCCAGTTGAATTGCGTTCAGCATTTTCTGTGCACCCAGCGACAGTTGCAGCCGTTCGTCATAGACCTTTTGCAATGCGGATGCGTCCAGGCCCTTCAACAGTGCAACACGGCGTATCAGGCTTTCGCGGAACTCGATTTCACCGCGCATCGCTGCTTCGGTAATTTCGGCAACCTGCGGCTTCAGGCCCTGCATGTCGGCGATTTCATCGATACATTCTATTGTGATCAGTGTGGAGTCCATATCCATCGCCACCAGCTTGAAATCCGCCAGCGAACGTCCACCTGCAATGAAGGTGGCATCCAGCTGCGCTGCATAGGCTTCCGCTTCCACCAACGCCCTCAGTTCTCCGGTATAGCTGAAGCCCTCGCAGCGCACCGCGTGATCATTGAGGGGCACAATATTGGCGGCGTGCGTTAGTGCGGCAACGCGGTTCAGCGTATCGGAATCGGGATTCAATCCCTGCAGGATCAGGTTCATATGCTCGGTCTTCACTTCTGTCTTCAGTTCTGTCTTTACTTTGGTCTTCAGCTTTTTTTCTTTATTCTTCAGTGCAGCGCGCGCATCGTCGACTTGACCTGCGCTACGCGGGAGGCCAGATCCGGCATATTGGCTGTGATGCGCAGTTTGTCTTGCCCGTTCAGCTTGATATGCTTGTTCTTTTGCACCAGTTCGATGATACGCATGGCGTCCACTGGCGGCTGCGGTTCAAACTGCAGCGATGCGGCTTCGCCGTGCACGTCTATCTTGATGATGCCCAGCTGTTTGGCCGCCACGCGCAGCCTGTGCGTTTCCAGCAGCGCCTTCACCGGCTCCGGCAGCTTGCCGAAGCGGTCTATCAGTTCTTCCTGCATATCGTCTATGCCTTCCTGCTTGCTGCAGTTGGCCAGGCGCTTGTAAATGGAAAGGCGCTCATGCACGTCGCCGCAGAAATCATTCGGCAGCAGCGCAGGGATGTGCAGGTTGATTTCTGTCGTGGTGGACAGCGGCGCAGCCAGATCAGGTTCCTTGCCGTTTTTCAGTGAACGCACTGCTTCATTGAGCATATCGGAATACATCTGGAAGCCGATCTCATGCATTTCGCCGGACTGGTTATCGCCCAGTACTTCGCCAGCGCCACGGATTTCCAGGTCATGCATCGCCAGGTAGAAACCGCTGCCCAGTTCTTCCATCTGCTGGATCGCATCCAGCCGGCGTGATGCCTGTTTGGTCAGGCTTTGCAGGTCGTGCACCATCAGGTAGGCGTACGCCTGGTGGTGCGAACGGCCGACGCGGCCGCGCAGCTGGTGCAGCTGCGCCAGGCCGAACTTGTCGGCGCGACTCATGACGATGGTGTTGGCGCTCGGCACGTCGATTCCGGTCTCGATGATCGTGGAACACAGCAGCACGTTGTGGCGCTGGGCGACGAAGTCGCGCATCACGCGCTCGAGCTCGCGTTCTGGCATCTGGCCGTGCGCGACGGCGATGCGCGCCTCGGGCACCAGCGCCTGCAGCGTTTCGCGCCGGTGCTCGATGGTCTGCACGTCGTTGTGCAGGAAGTAGACCTGCCCGCCGCGCTTGAGCTCGCGCAGCACGGCCTCGCGGATCGTGCTCGCGCCTTCGTTGCGCACGAAGGTCTTGATGGCGAGGCGACGCTGCGGCGCGGTGGCGATGACCGAGAGATCGCGCAGGCCTTCGAGCGCCATGCCGAGGGTGCGCGGGATCGGCGTGGCGGTGAGCGTGAGCACGTCGACCTCGGCGCGCATCGCCTTGATCATCTCCTTGTGGCGCACGCCGAAGCGGTGCTCCTCGTCGATCACCAGGAGGCCGAGGCGCGCGAACTTCACGTCGGCCGAGAGCAGTTTGTGGGTGCCGACAACGATGTCGACGGTGCCGTCAGCGAGCCCCGCGAGTGCCGCCTTCACTTCCTTCGGCGAACGAAAGCGCGAGAGCTCTGCGACCTTGATCGGCCACTTGCCGAAGCGGTCGGCGATGTTCTGGTAGTGCTGCTCGGCGAGCAGCGTCGTCGGCGCGAGG
>JAYSKH010000454.1:0-3397 GCA_043726505.1 Undibacterium sp.
AACAGCAGCATTTGATCGTACCCCATGTCCGCATTGCGGAAACCGCTACATTATTGGGTTTTCAATCGATTACATTGACAGGTTCCGGCGACGAACACCTGCTTGTCGCGTTACAATCTTGCCTATGACTGAACAGCAATCATCCCCCGGCGCCGCATCGACGGCAATTTCGACAGAAACCCCTGTCAATCAGGCAATTCCTCCTCTGTATTCCGAATCGCCCCGGCGCGCGCCCCTGGTGCAGCCCGCGTATGTGATTTCCGGTTTGCTGGCCTTGTTGCTGGCGGCAAACTGGTGGTATTCACATACGCAGATCAGCGGTTTGCGGGAAGAGGTCGCACGCCGTTTGCAAAGCGCCGATGTCAACAGCAGCGAAACCAAGATGCTCGCCAAGACGGTGCAGGAAACGTCCAAGGAAATCCAGGCCAAGGTAATCCTGCTGGAAAGCAAGCAGCAGGAAGCCTCCAGCCAGCAACTGGCGCTGGAGCAGTTATACCAGGAACTGTCACGCAACCGCGATGACTGGGCATTGGCTGAAATAGAACAGGTATTGTCCACCGCGAGCCAGCAGCTGCAATTGGCGGGCAATGTGCAGGGTGCGCTGATTGCGCTGCAAAATGCAGATAGCCGCCTGGCAAAATCGGATAAACCGCAATTCATCACGATACGCCGCGCAATCGCCAAGGATATAGAGCGCCTTAAAGCATTGCCGACGCTGGATCTGATCGGTATTGCCTTGCGCCTGGACAGTGTGATTACGCAGGTCGACCATATTCCGCTGTGGTCGGATGAAAAGGCCGTTGTCAGCGCTACGCCGCCCAAGGCGCCTTTGCGTGTACTGCCAAGATCAAACCTGAACGCCAAAAACGCGAAAAAAGCGGAGCCCGATGAAATCCCTGAAAATACCTGGTCCATGCGGGTACAGGATGCATGGCAAAGTTTTTCGAGCGAAATGTGGGGCGAGGTCCGGCAACTGGTGCGTGTGCGTAATGTAGAAACGCCGGATGCCTTGCTGTTGACGCCGAGCCAGGGGTATTTTGCGCGCGAGAACCTGAAGCTGCGCCTGCTGAACGCCCGGTTGGCGCTATTGTCACGCAATGAAAGCACCTTCCGCAGCGACATGATTGCCGCGCAGGATGCCATCAGCAAATATTTCGACACCCGCGCCAAGCAGACGCAGACGGTGCAAGCTTTGCTGAGGCAGGTACAAAGCAGTAACTTATCAATAGAGATGCCGACGCTGTCAGACAGCCTGAACGCGGTCCGTAGCTATAAAGTGAAGCCATAAGTATGCGTTTATTTATCCGGCTTCTGATCATATTTGCGCTGGCGGTGGGGCTGGCCATGGGCGCCCGCTACAACCCGGGCAATGTGGTGCTGTTTTATCCGCCTTACAGGCTGGACCTGTCGCTGAATTTTTTCCTGTTCCTGGCGCTGGTGCTGTTTGTGCTGGCTTATCTGTTCATCCGGGCGATTGCTACAACGCAGGGCATGCCGCGCAGGGTTGCCGAGTACCGGCAGAACAAGCGTGAGCGTGACGGCAACAAGGCCTTGCGCGAAGCGCTGAAATCCCTGTTTGAAGGCCGTTTCGGCCATGCCGAAAAAGCAGCATTGCGTGCTTCCGAACTACCGGATAATGCAGGTATGGCCTCATTGATAGGTGCGCGCGCTGCACATCACATGAGCCAGTTTGAGCGCCGCGATTCCTGGTTTTCCAGCATAGAGCATGACCCTCTGCATAAGACTGCCCGCCTGGTCAGCATGACAGAACTGCTGGTGGACGAACACAAATCAGACCGTGCATTAGAAGCTGTCAAGGAACTGAATGCCAGCGGCACGCGCCATATCCAGGTATTGCGCTGGGCATTGAAAGCCAACCAGCAGGCAAAGCGATGGCCAGAAGTGTTGAAGCTGGTGCGTACGTTGGACAAACACCGCGCCTTGCATCCTGCGCTGTCAAACCGCCTGCGTGAACTGGCTTATGAAGATCTACTGAAAGAACACGGGCATGATGCCGAATCGATACGCCGTGTCTGGTATGAAATCCCGGCTGTAGACCGTAAAATTCCATTTGTCGCCTATTGCGCCGCCGTTGCCTTCAATAGCCGCAGTCTGCATGACGACGCCCGCAACGTCGCCGAGAAAGCGCTGTCGGAAGAGTGGGACACCCGGCTGCTGCGTGCTTATCGCGATGCGGCGGCGCCGGAAGGCTCCGCAGCTTTACTGGCGCAGATAGAAAATTGCGAGCAATGGGCGCAGAACCGGCCAACCGACCCGGAACTGGCGCTGACACTTGGCGTGCTGTGCTTCCGGCAAAAGCTGTGGGGCAAGGCGCAGCGGCACATGGAACAAGCATTGTCGGATGCAATGGAGCCGCGCACCGTGCGCGAAGCCAACCTGAAACTGGCGCAGTTGCACGAAGCGCTGGGCCAGGCAGAAGAGGCTGCGTTCCATTACCGCCAGTGCGCAATTGCCACTACGCTATAAAGCTGTTTCACCGGCGAGTTCCAGTAAAGTCGGTGAAATAAGCAAACCTCCTCCTTCCGCAACGCACAATAGCCGCCTGAAAACGGCTATAATTTAGCCCACCGAAATCCTGATTTCCCTTTTGAAAGAGCAACATGAGCTTGAATAACGTTCCTGCCGGCCGCGACCTGCCTGTTGATTTCAATGTCATCATTGAAATCCCTATGAATGCCGACCCGATCAAATACGAAGTTGACAAGGAAACAGGTGCCATTTTCGTTGATCGTTTCATGGGCACTGCGATGCACTACCCATGCAACTACGGCTATGTGCCACAAACTATCGCCGGCGATGGCGACCCTGTCGACGTACTCGTGATCACGCCTTTTCCGCTGATCCCAGGCGTGGTAGTGCGCTGCCGTCCTATCGGCGTGCTGAAGATGACTGACGAAGCAGGCAACGACGCCAAAGTACTGGCAGTGCCGGTAGACAAAATCCTGCCTATCTACACTCACTGGCAAAAGCCGGAAGACATGAATGAACTACGCCTGAGGCAGATCCAGCATTTCTTTGAACACTACAAAGATCTGGAAAAAGGCAAATGGGTCAAGATCGAAGGCTGGGGCGGACCTGAAGATGCGAAAGCAGAAATATTGGCAGGCGTAGAAGCGTACAAAACTTCGCTGGCATAATAAAGGTATAGCTGACGTAGTCAACTATAGCCGAATCAAAAAAAGCACAACCTGTTGTGCTTTTTTTGTGCCCGGCATTGCTAATGTAGTGGCGTTTTTAACCAAAAATTGGCCGCTACTGCTAAAAGTGCCGCACCGACGGCGGCACAGCCAAGCCAGAACAGCGTGCCTCTCTCTGCAGTTTCTTCCTGCAGGTTTTGCGGGCTGGATGTTGAGCCGCCGCGCTTCCTTTTCAGGCG
>JAYSKH010000455.1:0-11404 GCA_043726505.1 Undibacterium sp.
TCATTGGTACCCAATGGGGTGATGAGGGCAAGGGTAAAATCGTCGACTGGCTGACGGACCACGCGCAAGGCGTCGTACGCTTTCAGGGTGGCCACAATGCCGGCCATACGCTGGTTATCGGTGGGCAGAAGACTGCATTGCAACTGATCCCTTCCGGCATCATGCGTGCCGGCGTGGCCTGCTACATCGGCAATGGCGTCGTGCTGTCGGTGCCTGATCTGCTGCGCGAGATCGACAAGCTGGAAGCCGTCGGCGTGGAAGTCTCTTCGCGTCTGAAGGTATCCGAAGCCTGTCCTATTATCCTGCCTTACCACACGGCGCTGGATGCCGCCCGCGAAGTAGCGCGCGGCGCCGCCAAGATCGGTACGACCGGTAAGGGCATTGGCCCTGCATACGAAGACAAGGTTGCACGCCGCGCGATCCGCGTAGCCGACCTGCTCAATGCAGAACGCTTTGCCGAGAAGCTAAAAGAAAACCTGGACTACCATAACTTCGTGCTGGTCAATTATCTGAAGGCGCCGGCAGTGGACTTCCAGAAAACCCTGGACGACGCGCTGGCCCTGGTGCCGCGCCTGCGTCCTATGGTGTCTGATGTTTCCAGTGACCTGTATGCGGCCCACAAGGCAGGCGCCAGCCTGCTGTTTGAGGGCGCACAAGGTAGCCTGCTGGACGTGGACCACGGTACCTATCCGTTCGTCACCTCCAGCAACTGCGTGGCCGGCAATGCCGCCGCCGGCAGCGGTGTGGGTCCAAACATGCTGCATTATGTCATGGGCATCACCAAGGCCTACACAACCCGCGTCGGCTCAGGTCCTTTCCCTTCCGAGCTGCCTACCGACCAGGGCGTCGGCAAGCATCTGGCCAGCGTCGGCCATGAGTTCGGCACGGTTACTGGCCGCGCCCGCCGTTGCGGCTGGTTTGATGCAGCCTTGCTGAAGCGCTCGATGCAGATCAATGGCGTATCCGGCATGTGCCTGACCAAGCTGGATGTGCTGGACGGCGTGGAAACGCTGAAACTGTGCACCGGCTACACGGTGGACGGCAAGCCTGTCGATATCTTCCCCGTCGGCGCGGAAGAAGCGGCGCGCTGCGTGCCTGTCTATGAAGAAATGCCGGGCTGGAGCGAATCCACGGTCGGTGCCAAGAGCCTGGATGCATTGCCGGTAGCTGCACGCAATTACATCAAGCGCATTGAAGAGCTGGTCGGCGCTCCTGTCGACATGATCTCCACCGGCCCGGACCGTGAAGAGACCATCGTCCTGCGCCACCCATTTGTATAAGCCAAAGAGAAAAAGAAAGTAGAGTATGAATACGCCAGTTTCAGACGATAAGCATTTGTGGGTTAGCTGGGATGCCTATCACCGTTCAATTGAACAGCTTGCTTCGAAGGTGCATGAATCAGGCTGGAAGTTTGATCAGGTGCTGTGCCTTGCCCGTGGCGGCTTGCGCCCGGGGGACATTTTCTCGCGCATATTCGACGTGCCGCTGGCCATTCTGTCCACCAGCTCGTATCGCGAGGAGTCGGGAACGCTGCAGGGCCAGCTGGATATCGGCAAATACATTTCGATGACCAGGGGCGCGCTGGAAGGCCGTGTGCTGGTGGTGGACGATCTGGTCGATTCTGGCGTAACGCTGGAAAAGGTGCTGCATCATCTGCGCGAAAACTTCCCTGCGGTCACCGATGTCAAATCGGCTGTGATCTGGTGCAAGGCGTGTTCGTCTATCAAGCCGGATTACTATCTGGAATATCTGCCGAGCAATCCGTGGATACACCAACCCTTTGAAGAGTACGACAGCATCAGGCCGCATCAATTGAATGCCTGGCTGAAAAAGGGCGCGGCGAAAGAGTAGTATAAGGACGGAAGCAAATGAAAGTTTGCTTCCGTTTTTGTTTATGGCGTGGGCACGACGGCCGAGTGTCTGGCGCCAGGCTGCTAGCTTACTTAGAGATAGGGTAGGGAAGTGTTCTCATGCCACATTGAATGCTGGCAGGGACATATCTGGCGCGGAAATGAAAAAACCCGCTGATCTTTTACAATCAGCGGGTTTTCAATGTAGCTTGGTGCCCACGGAGGGACTCGAACCCCCACACCCGAAGGCACATGGACCTGAACCATGCGCGTCTACCAATTCCGCCACGTGGGCAACGAAGGCGAAATTATAAACCATTTTCAGAAAACGTCCACAATTATTTTTAACCATTATCGTGAGCTGAAAATTTTCGAAAAACAGAGGGGTGGGCGGTGAAAGACTTGCGCGCAAGATTGCCGCAGTGCGGCGATTGAAGGTAGAATTGTTGCGGAAATGAAAAAGCCCGCTGATCTTTCAATCAACGGGCTTTTAATGAAGCGTGGTGCCCACGGAGGGACTCGAACCCCCACATCCGAAGACACATGGACCTGAACCATGCGCGTCTACCAATTCCGCCACGTGGGCAGCGAAGAACAACATTATAGATGATCTATCAGAGATGTCAAGACATTTGCTTGTAATAAAACAAGAATTGTTAGGTGATTATTGCGCTGTCCGGTAAACTAGCTTGTGCCGCGTGTTGGCCGGCATGTCTTTCAACTATAGAGAACACTTTCCGCTTTTGAATAAACATTCATACCCCATTCCCAGCCGCGAGGAAATTCTCGGCATACTGCGCACCTCCACAGGCAAGCAGACAGTGGAAACGATTGCAGGCAAACTGGGCGTCAAGCCCGAGGAGTTTGATGGCATGGTGCGACGACTGAACGCGATGGAGAGAGACGGCCAGATCAAGCAGGACAAATCCGGCAATTACGCGCTCGCCAATCAGGACAGCTTTATCACCGGCCGCGTCAACAGCCACAGGGACGGCTACGGCTTCCTGATACCGGAGGACGGTAGTGAAGATCTGTTCCTGCCGGAGCGTGAAATGCAGCGGGTGCTGCATGGCGACAAGGTCACTGCGCGCATCGTCGGTACCGACAGGCGCGGGCGCCTGGAGGGCGGCATCGTAGAGATACTGGAGCGTGCCAACAGCCACGTCATCGGCCGCCTGCTGAATGAAAACGGCGTCTGGATCGTTGCGCCTGAAGACAAGCGCTTCAGCCAGGATATTTTACTGGCCGGTTCTCCGGGCAAGGCCAAGTCGGGCCAGATCGTCAGCGTGGAGCTGACTGAGCAGCCGACCAAATATGCACAGGCCGTGGGCAAAATTGTTGAAGTGCTGGGTGATGTTGATGATCCCGGCATGGAAATTGAAATCGCCGTGCGCAAGTTCGGCGTGCCGCATGAGTTTACGGCGGAAGCCAAAAAGGCCGCAGAAAAACTGCCGTCGCAGATACGTCCTGCCGATCTGGAAGACAGGGTGGATTTGCGCGACATTCCTTTCGTCACGATAGATGGTGAAGACGCGCGCGACTTCGATGATGCCGTCTATTGCGAGCCGGTCAAGGTCGGCCGCACCAAGGGCTACCGGCTGCTGGTCGCGATTGCCGACGTCAGCCATTACGTCAAGCCTAATGACGCGCTGGACCACGATGCGCTGCTGCGCAGCACCTCAGTGTATTTTCCGCGCCGGGTTATCCCTATGCTGCCGGAGAAGCTGTCCAATGGCCTGTGCTCACTGAATCCCGATGTTGACCGCCTGACGCTGGTATGCGACATGGTGATTACGCCGGACGGTGAAGTGACCGCCTACCAGTTCTACCCGGCGGTTATCCATTCCGCTGCGCGTTTCACCTATACCGAAGTGGCTGCCATCCTCGGCAATACCAAGGGGCCCGAAGCCAACAAGCGCATGGTGCTGGTACCGCATTTGCTGCATCTGTACGAAGTGTTTCACGCGCTGCTGCGCGCCCGCCATGTGCGCGGCGCCATTGATTTTGAAACGACTGAAACCTACATCGTCTGCAATCCATCCGGCAAGATAGAAAAAATCCTGCCGCGCACCCGCAATGATGCGCACAAGCTGATTGAAGAATGCATGCTGGCGGCCAACGTCTGTGCTGCCGATCTGCTGATGGAATACAAGCATCCCGGCACTTACCGCATCCACGCCAGCCCGACCAAGGAAAAGCTGATGCAGGTCAGGACCTTCCTGAAACAGGTTGGCCTGTTCCTGGGCGGCGGCGACACGCCTTCGGCGTCCGACTATGCGGAGCTGATGAAAAAGATCAAGGGCAGGCCGGATGCGCCGCTGCTGCAGACCATGCTGTTGCGCTCCATGCAGCAAGCGGTATACAGCCCGGACAATATCGGCCATTTTGGCTTGTCTTACGATGCCTATGCGCACTTCACCAGCCCGATACGTCGTTACCCCGATCTGCTGACGCACAGGGCCATCAAGGCCATCCTGCAGGGCAAGAAGTATGAGCCAAAAGGCATAGATCCTAGTTTGCTGAATACGACCATCTCCAATGCCGCGCGCAAGCAGCAGATACTGGACAAGGCCGCGGGCAAGAAAAAATCTGAAAAAGATCTGACGATCTGGGATGCACTCGGCGTGCATTGCTCTGCCAATGAGCGCAGGGCCGACGAGGCTTCGCGCGATGTAGAAGCATGGCTGAAGTGCTACTTCATCCGTAACAAGATAGGCGAAGAGTTTACCGGCACTATCTCCGGTGTCACGCAGTTCGGTATTTTTGTGCAGCTGGACGATATTTATATCGAAGGCCTGGTACACGTCACCGAATTGGGCGCGGACTACTTCCAGTACGACGATGCGCGGCACGAACTGCGTGGCGAACGTACCGGCAAGCGCTATCAGCTGACCGACCGTGTGACCGTAGAAGTCAGCCGCGTGGATCTGGATGCACGCAAGATTGATCTGTCGATTGCACAGCCTAGCGGCATAAGGCCTCCGTTGGCGACGGATACGCGTGGTGCAGCCGGCGAGCGTGGCAAGCAGCCAGGCAAGCAGCCTGGCATCACCGCCAAGGCCGGCGCCAAACCGGGTAAAGGCCAGGGCGTTGCAACTACCAGGGCGACCGTCCCGGCCAAGGAAAAAAGCAGCGGTAACGGTGCATCCAAAACCCGGGCCAAGGCGGCTCCCGCCAAGACCTCGGTGCGCCAGCCAGCCGCCAATACACCGGCAGGCAAACGCGCAACCAAGGCTGCAGTATCCCGAACGGGCAAGAAGAAGCGCTAGCAGCCACGGCAGATATACAAAGCAAGATAAAGTAAGGCAGCAAGAAGTCAGCAGTAAATTATCAAGATAGTGAAGAGTAATAATGAAAAGTAAAATGATTTTCGGCTTCCATGCCGTGACGTCCCGCATACGGCATGAAGCTTCGTCGGTGGAAGAAATTTATGTGGATTCCGGCCGCTCCGACGGCCGCATGCAGGAATTGCTGCACGCGGCCAAGGCGGCAGGCGTGCGCATTATCCCGGCGGATGACCAGCGTTTGTCCAACATCGTCGGCACCCGCCGCCACCAGGGCGTTGTCGCCAAGGCTGGCGAGCTGTCGCTGGCGCGCAATCTGGATGAGCTGCTGGATGCTATTGAAGGCCCCCCCTTGCTGCTGGTGCTGGATGGCATCACCGATCCGCATAATCTCGGCGCTTGCCTGCGGGTGGCCGATGGCGCCGGTGCGCATGCAGTAATCGCTCCGAAAGACAGGGCAGTAGGCCTGAATGCAACCGCCGCAAAAGTCGCCAGCGGAGCCGCTGAAACGGTGCCGTATATCACTGTCACCAACCTGGCGCGCACGTTGCGCGAATTGAAAGAGCGCGATATCTGGCTTGTCGGTACAACCGATGAAGTGGAAAAAAATATCTACGATGTTGATTTCACTGCAGCTGGCGGTAGTGCGCTGGTCATGGGCTCCGAGGGTGAAGGCATGCGCCGCCTGACGCGCGAAACCTGCGACATGCTGGTCAGCGTGCCGATGTTCGGCTCGGTAGAAAGCCTGAACGTTTCCGTTGCTTCCGGCATCTGTCTGTACGAAGCCCGCAGGCAGCGCCTGGTGCGCAAGTAAATCCCCGTTTGTCACGCGTATTCGGGGAGGCCAGCAGGCTTTCCCCGAACGCGCTACTATGCATGTCCTGATTTTTTCTTTCCGCCCCCATGTTCAGCCGTTTGCGTGACGATATAGCCAATATCATCCAGCGAGATCCTGCCGCCCGTAATACCTGGGAGGTCGTGACCTGTTACCCCGGCTTCCAGGCGATCATGATGCACCGCTGGGCCAGCTGGTGCTGGAAGCGCGGCTTCAAGTGGCTGGCCCGCTTTACCGCCCATGTGGCGCGCGTGCTGACGGGCATAGAGATTCATCCTGGCGCCACCATAGGCCGCAGGGTATTCATCGATCATGGTTTTGGCGTGGTGATAGGCGAGACGGCGGATGTCGGCGATGACTGCACGATCTATCAGGGCGTAACACTGGGCGGCACATCGCTGTCCAAAGGCGCCAAGCGCCACCCGACGCTGGAGCCGGGCGTGATTGTCGGCGCAGGCGCCAAGGTGCTGGGCAGCTTCACCATCGGCGCGGGCGCCAAGATAGGTTCCAACTCGGTCGTCGTCAAGCCCGTGCCTGCCGGAGCAACCGCTGTCGGCAATCCCGCACATATCGTTAAAAAAGAACCGGCGGCTGCAGCAGGCGCGCAGCTTTTCTCCGCGTATGGCGTTACCGCCAACGGCGACGATCCGGTATCAAAGGTATTGCACAAGCTGATAGACCATGCGGTGGCGCAGCAGGAGCAGATAGAAAAGCTGAGTGCGGCATTGGCGGCAGCCGGCATCGCCTGCAGTGCAAAGCCCGAGCAGGGCGCGATTGATCCAAAGCAGATCAACAGCCTGGTGGATTAAGTTGGGTTGGGCTGCTGTGCTAGCGTCAAAAGCGTAGTGCAGCCTTTTTAGCTGGCAATGTGATCGACAACAGTGCTGCCATCCAGCGCATGCCTGACGATATCGCCGTTGGCGTAAATAGCCAGCCAGCCACCGCGTTCAGGCCCGCTGCCACTGCCGTTAACATTACCATGATCGCCATCGCAATCCCAGTCTGGCAGCACATAGCGTTGCTGTCCTTGCGGATAGTGGTGCAGTGCCGGCCTGTGCGTGTGGCCGTGTATCATCAGCGTGGTTTTGCTGTCGGCAAACAGCGTGGCAATCGCGTCGGGATTGACGTCCATGATGGCAACCGTTTTTTCTTTCTGCTCCATCTTGCTGTCTTTGCGCAGCCCTTCAATAATGGACTTGCGTTGTGCCAGCGGCATCGCCAGGAATTGCGCCTGCCATGCTGGTTGCCTGACCTGGGCGCGGAATGCCATATAGGGTGCGTCATCAGTACACTGGGCATCGCCATGGATGATGACGATTTGCCTGCCGGCGACATCAATGATGCTCGGGTCGGGCAGCAGCGTTGCTCCAGTGGCTTCGGCAAAAGCGCTGCCCACAAGGAAATCGCGGTTGCCGGCAATCCAGAATACCTGCGTGCCGCTATCGCTGACAGCGCGGATCTTTTCCACCACCAGCTTGTTATAAGGCGTGGCAATGTCGTCATCGCCGGCCCAGTATTCAAACAGGTCGCCCAGCAAGTACAGCTGCTGTGCGCGCTGCGCCTGCTTCAGGAAAGCAAAAAAAGCATCGGTGGTGGCCGGCAGTGAAGGGCGCAGATGGATGTCTGAAGCAAAAAGCGCAACCGGATCCGGTTGCGCTTGAGTTGCTTCTTTTGGCATTGTTTGCACTATCGTAGGCAGCCTATGCTTATACGACTTCGGCTTTTTCGATAACGACGTTTTCGACAGGAACGTCCTGGAACATGCCGGTGCGTGTCGTTTTGACAGCCTTGATCTTGTCTACGATGTCGGTGCCTTCAGTAACAGTGCCGAATACGCAGTAACCCCAGCCGTCCTGGCCAGGGTAATCCAGGAAGCTATTGTTTTGTGTGTTGATGAAGAACTGCGCGCTGGCTGAGTGCGGATCGCCTGTACGTGCCATGGCGAGTGTGTAGCGTGCATTTTTCAGGCCGTTTTTGGCTTCGTTTTCGATAGGAGCATTGGTAGGCTTTTGTTTCATGCCTGGCTCAAAGCCGCCGCCCTGGATCATGAAACCATCGATGACACGGTGGAAGATGGTGCCGTTGTAATGGCCGGATTCCACATAGGAAATGAAGTTTTCCACGGTTTTCGGTGCTTTTTCAGCATCCAGTTCGATTTTGATGTTTCCGTGGTTGGTGGTCAGCAGTACGGCCATGATGGGTATCCTTCAAAAGTTAATAAGGTTTTTGTGATTGTATATTATTTAATGATTTTGGCTGATTCTATGATCACAGGCGTGACTGGGATGTTCTGCATCTCGCCGGCATCCTTGACTTCGACAGCCTTGATTTTCTCGACCACGTCCATGCCCTGGATCACCTTGCCAAAAGGCGTATAGCCAGCGGTGGCCAGCAGGGCCTGCGAGCGCGGCAGCGTCTTGCTGACGCCGCGGCGCGTGACTTCAACAGGGTCACCGTCTGCCAATATCTGGTGATTCAGGAAATCATTATCCGCGACGTTGATGAAGAACTGCGCAGTGGCGGAATTGGGATCGTTGGTGCGTGCCATGGCTACCGTGCCGACATCATTTTTCAAGCCGTTGTCCAGCGCATGGCGCGCTTCCAGTGCAATCGGCTTCTGCACTGGTTTTTCCTTCATGTTCTTGTCATAGCCGCCGCCCTGGACCATGAAGCCGTTAATGACGCGGTGGAAGATCGTGCCTTTGTAGTGGCCCGCTTTGACGTAACGCAGGAAGTTGTCCACGGTTTTTGGCGCCGCTTCGGGGTACAGTTCCAGCACGATGTCGCCCATATTGGTTTTCAGTTCCACTTTGGGGTGGTCGGCGGCGAGGGCAGTAGTGGCTGGCAGTGCGCTCAAGGCAAGGGCAGAGCCGGCGAATACGGCAGCCAGCAGGTGACGGCGGGTAATAGACATGGACGCGGACATAAGTCTTCCTTTATTCGTGGTTGCTCGTGATTGCACGGGGTTGCTTAATGATTGCGGACGGGCTGAAGGCGGTAATGAAATTAGTGAAATTAATAAAGTTAATAAAGTTACACCAGGCCTTCGTAGACGATTCTCCAGCGAGAGGCTTCTTTCACCCAGTACTGGCGTTTGCGGATGCTGCTTTTGATCTTTCCTACCGTGGTTTCCTGGGTAAACGTGCAGACGATCAGCTCATCTTTGCCCGGATACCGGAACTGCGTAACTTCCGTCAGCTTGATCGACGGATGGTGCAATGCATCGAATTGCTGCTGCTTGCTGAACCAGGCGTTGATATTGTCGCCCTGCGCATTTTTGAAGTTGCGCGAATAATTGGCGAGGAAGCGGTTGGCATCCGCGCTTTCCACATCTAGCCGCCAGTCATCCAGTAACTTGTTGGCAACCTGCTTGTCGCTTGCCCATTTGGCCTTGCTGACAAATTCTACCTGTTCGCTGATGATGACTGGCGTTTTGCCGACGTCGACGGCAGCCGATATCTTCAGAAAATCGGGGTTGGTCAGCACCACGCAACCGTCTGAAGCCAGCGGCGGCCGGCTGAAATTGGCTGAAGGCATGCCGTGTAGCCAGATGCCGGAACCGCTGCGGCCGTTGACCTTATCCCACTCGTTTGGATAGTTGATGGGCAGCGCACCAGGACCATAAAAATCCGGCAGCTTGGCGCCGGCCAGTCGGCTGGTGATGTAATAGACGCCTATCGGCGTTTTCTGGTCACCCTCGCTGCTTTTGTTGATGCCGAACCGGCCCTGGCTGACGTAATAGTCGGTGACAAAGCGCGGCTGGCCGCCAATGTTTTCATACAGGTAAAGTCGGGATTTTTTGGCGTCTACGACCAGCGCCAGTTTCTGGTCGTCGCGCAATTGCAGGATGGCGCGTGGAATCAGGTTGGGATCCGGCTTTTGCGAGATGGATTTGATGCGTACCATCGCCTCGTCGCGCAGATCCTTGAGCTTGTCCGCCGGAGCATTCTTGACGGCACCGAACGTCGTCACCGGCTGCGTGTGCATCAGCAGCAGGTCGCCGCGAATCAAATGCCCCAACTGGAAGTGCGGATAGGCTTCCACCAACTCATCGGCCTTGGCTTGCGCCACGCGCAGATTGTTGGCGGACAGGTTTTTATAGACCTCAATCAGCAATGCATCGGGATTCGGCAATGCCTGGCCGGACTCCGGCGGCAGCGAGGCGGCGCGGGTTTTGGCAAGCGCCGCGGAGGGCGGCAGGGCCGTCGCTGTCAGCAACAGGAAGAATGCGCAAAGAGCCTGCTTTCCGAACTTACTGCGGGTCGGAAGTGTATATAAAGCAAAACGAAACATCAGCTACCCGCGCGCTCCTGCTTGATCTGCCATTTGCCGTCTTGTTTGGTCATGACCAAAGTTTTACGGCTGTTGGCAGTCAGTTGATCTGAAGTATAAATTTGCCTGAATTTGACGGTCGCAGTATTGCCGTCGATGCTTACCTGCGGCGTTTCAATCTTGACCGTGATATGGCCTTTTCCTTCGATGCGCAGGCGGCGTTCGTCAGCCCAGTTCTTGCGCGGTTCGCCTTTTGGCGTCTGGAAGTCCTTGCCATAGTAGGCCAGGTAGCTGTTGGTTTCCTTATTGCTCCATGCTTTGGCCCAGCCGTCGACTGCTTTCAGCACGTCATCTTGTTCGCCGCTATTGGCTGGCGCTGCCTTGGCAGGCTTGGGCTCAGCCTTGGCTACTTCTGCTTTTGGCGGTTCAGGTTCTGGTTTGGCCGGTTTTGCCACAGCTACACTGGCAGGCGCAGGTTTTGCCACGGGGGCAGGGCTTGGTTTTGCTGCGGCCGGGGTAGGCGCTGGTGCCTGCGCGACGATGGTTTTCGGTGCGTTGGCGCCGCCGTTGCCATTGCCGATCAGGTTGCGCACCATTGTCAGTTTGAGCTTGGCGCCGGCATTGCCGGAATCCAGTTGCAGTGCTTTATCGTAGGCCTGGCTTGCCAGTTTTGCATACACATCGCCAAGATTTTCGTGGGCAGTACCGTAAGTGGGGTTGGTGCGTATGGCCATTTCCAGCGCTGCGCGCGCCTTGTCGTACTGCCCGGTGGATGCGTACAGTACGGCCAGATTGTTATAGGGCTCTGGCAGTTCCGGATAGTCGTCGGTTAGTTTTGAAAAGACGGTAATTGCTTCCGGGGTCTTGTTTTGTTCTGTCAGTATCAGGCCTTTTAAAAAACGCATCTGTGCGTCTTTTGGTTTCTGGGCCAGCACAGCGTCCACTTTCTGCATCGCTTCCGCATACTGGCCGGCACGCAAAAACTTGCTTGCATCAGCGGCATCATCGGCCAGCGCAGGGGCGGCTGCCAGGGATAAACCGGTAAAAAGTCCTAAGGCGGCAAAAACGTTTCTTATTATATGGCGCATAGAGGTTGAGCTTTTGTTTAAGCTTCGTTTCATAAGGGAACAGGGGAACATCGGTTCAGCAATGTTATACTGCAA
>JAYSKH010000456.1:0-13069 GCA_043726505.1 Undibacterium sp.
CGCGTCATGTGCTGCCTGGGTGTTTGTACGCAGCGACAGCGGCCGTGTACTTATCGCGATGCGCGACAATGAATCGCGCTGCGCCTATCTGGGCATCAACACGTCCTTGATCAAGATAGCGCTGCTGATGGTCACGGCGGCAGTTGCCGGGCTCGCCGGCTTTGGCTATGGTGCATTCAGCGGTGTCGTTGCACCAGAACTGTCCGGGTTTGTGTTTGGAACGGAACTCATCATCTGGGTTGCCTTGGGAGGCCGCGGGACGCTGTGGGGGCCGGTACTGGGCGCTGTGCTGATCAACGTTGCCACTGCCTACTTAAGCAGCAGCATGCCATTTGCGTGGCAGCTGATACTTGGTTCTTCATTCGTCCTGGTGATCGTACTTTTGCCGCGCGGGTTGATGCCTTTATTGCTCAAACCACTTGGACTGGGTGAAAACAACGCGATTTCCCCGGAGCTGTATGAACGTGAATTGAAACCAGTGGAAATGGGCCCCGCGAACAATGCTGCTGTTGCAATGCAAGGCGTGACCAAGTCTTTTGGCAGCCTGAAGGTATTACAGGGCATTGACTTTACTGCCGCTGCCGGGGAACTGGTCGGATTGATTGGCCCCAACGGAGCAGGAAAAACGACACTCATGCGCTGCATGAGCGATGGCGCCGAGCGCACGTCCGGCTTGGTAAGTCTTTGCGGCCAGGATATCCGCGATCTGCCGCCGGAAGCCTGTGTACGTTTTGGCTTGGGGAGAAAATTCCAAAACGCCAATGTGTTCGATACGCTGACAGTGGCTGAATGTCTGCGGATCGCCAGGGTCGTTGTTGAGCGCCCTTCATTCACAAAACAGTCCGACAAACTGGGCTTGCCGTCTTATACGCTTGAGGTGATGCGCACCACGGGACTGGATAAAAAACTCGGCACGGTAACCCGTGATCTTTCCCATGGCGAGCAGCAGGCGCTTGAGCTGGCCATGGTGCTGGCAATGGAGCCACGCGTCATTCTGCTGGATGAGCCGACTGCGGGTCTCACCAAAACAGAGCGGATGCAGATTGGCGAGGTTCTCGCGTCTTTGGCGAGCCGTTATGGACTGTGTTGTTTACTGGTAGAGCACGATCTGGATTTTGTGCAGGAAATTGCTACACGTATCGTTGTTCTCCATCAAGGGAAAATTGTCATGCAAGGAAGCTTTGAGGAAGTCGTCAATTCTCCTTTGGTTAAAACGATTTACGCCGGTACGGCGGAGGATGCTTCACGTTCGCCATCTGGTATCTTACAGGAGGCATCATGAGCGAAGCAGCACTGAGCATGGTTTCAGTATCCAGCGGATACAAAAATTCGATGGTTCTTCACAATCTCTCTTTATCCATCAATTCCGGAGATTCCGTCGCGCTGCTGGGAAAAAATGGCATGGGCAAGACGACCTTGCTCAAGACCATCATGGGTTACCTGCCCAAGAAGAGCGGCACCGTCTGCCTGCATGGAAAAGATGTAACCCGTTTTCCGCCTTTCCGTATCGCCCGAGCCGGCATCGCCTATGCGCCGCAGGAGCATGCATTGTTCCAGGACTTGAGCATCAAGGATAATCTGCGGCTTGGCCTTGAGGATGAGTCTGTATTTGATGAGCGCTTTGCCGAGATAACGCCGGTCTTTCCGGTGTTTAAAACCCGTCTGAAACAATACGCAGGAACGCTTTCCGGCGGTGAGCAAAAGATGCTGCTTGTCGCCAGGGCGCTGTTGATGCGTCCGTCGATGATACTGCTCGACGAAATTACGGAGGGCTTGCAACCGTCGGTCATTGACCGTCTGGCAGAAGCATTGCTGTGGGAAAGAACGCGGCATGGAACGACCATGCTCATCATTGAACAAAATGTGCCTTTCGCGTTAAAAGTGGCCGATCGTTATCTGGTGCTGAAACAGGGTGAAATCATTGAAGACGGCAGCACCAAAGGCAATGACGTAAAAGATGCAATTTTTTCGCATCTTCGGGTTTAGAAAATATCTTTCAATGCATACACCACCATGTTGATCCCTACACGTACAGCGCTGCCGAGTTGCCGGCTCATTGCGACCGGCGGGACAATTGCCATGAAACTTGATCCTGTTAGCCGGGCTCCAGTCCCGGCGATTACAGGAGATGATCTGATTGCCACCGTGCCCTCGCTTGCGGATATCGCCAACGTGGAAGTGGAAAACCTATTTAACCTGCCGTCTGACTACATGGCGCCCGAGCTTTGGATTCAGCTCCACCGTTCTGTCACCCAGGCCCTGGAGGACGAGCGTAATGCGGGCGTGGTGATTTCCCACGGGACGGATACGCTGGAAGAAACTGCGTGGTTTCTTGAGTTGACCATCTCCAGCAGCAAGCCCGTCGTTGTGATCGGCGCACAGCGAAATGCTTCGTCTGTCGATTCAGACGGTCCAAGAAATTTACTCAATGGGGTCCGGGTGTGCGTTTGTGCGGAGGCCCGGAGCAAAGGTGTCATGGTCGTTTTGAATGGTCAGATTAATGCCGCGCGGGATGCGACAAAATCGCACACATCTGACGTTGAAGCATTCAAATCGGGTGATGCCGGGTATCTCGGAAACCTTGATGATGACAGGGTAGTGTTTTATCGTCAGCCAACGCGGAAGCTTTTTATTCCGCTGGTTGGGGAGGCGCTTCCCCATGTTGAAATCGTCTGTATGTATGCGGGTGCCAGCGGTGCGATGGTGCGGGCCGCCGTCAGTGCCGGTGCAAGCGGGATTGTCATACAGGCACTGGGTTGGGGGAACGTCAATATAGATATGTACGAAGCCATTCAGGACGCGATTGATGATGGCGTGTCCGTCGTCATTTCTACTCGTGTCCACAATGGCAGGGTAAGGCCGGTCTACGGCTTTACGGGAGGAGGGAAGACCTTGAAAGACATTGGTGCAGTGTTTGGCGATAACCTTAGCCCGCAGAAAGCGCGCATTTTACTGATGCTGGCATTGCAGACGCGGACCACTGCAAACGAAATGCAGGCGCTGTTTGACCGGTAGAGACAATTTATTTAAACCTTAACCGATCCTCCCAAATGGATATACTCAAGAAAAATCTTTCATCGCACAGAGCGGGTAGATCAGGGGAAAGCTGAAAATTTATGGACATTGATATCAACCCATTATCTGATTCCGCCGGATGGCGTATCGGCATTTTGTATTCCCGATCCGGTGTAACTGCAGTCACTGAATCGGAGCATTTTTTTGGCACGGTACTTGCTATTGAAGAAATCAATGCGCACGGTGGCGTCCTGGGGCGTCCTTTGCTTCCGGTTGCCTATGACCCAAAGGGTGATGCAGACGCCTATAGGAAGCTTGCGACAAAATTGTTGATGGAAGACGATGTCAATGTCATTTTCGGGTGTTCCCAGTCGTCGTCCCGCAAGGCTGTTCTTCCTGTTGTGGAACGCACCAACGGTCTTTTGTTTTACTGCTCAATTTATGAGGGATTTGAATACTCGCCAAACGTCATTTATACCGGTGCGGTACCTAACCAGAATAGTATGCAGCTGGCCGCCTATTTGTTGAAAAATAAAGGTAAGCGCTTCTTTTTACTTGGGGCGGATTATATTTATCCAAGAGAGTCGAATCGAATCATGCGGGATATGGTTGAACAACACGGCGGTGAAATACTTGATGAAGTTTATCTGCCGACCGATGCAAGTGAGGCCGCAATTTCGGAAGTGCTGAACGAAATAAAGCGGCTGGAACCAGAGGTCGTATTTCTAACCTTGATTGGCAGCGGTGCGCGAAGCTTTTATCGGCTGTTCAAAAATCTGGGTCTTGATACGCTGCAGATATGCGTGGCAAGCCTGACAATGGCGGAGGAAGAAATACGCCTGATTGGGCCGGAGCTGTGTGAGGGCCATATCACCTCCGCCACGTATTTCAACAGCTTGGATAATGCGAGTAACCGGCGGTTCCTGGCATTATGGCAAGCCCGGTTCGGAGACTCACCGACAAGCATGTGGTCGGAAATGGCCTATAATCAAGTCCACCTTTTTGCCAAGGCGCTGGAGGTTTCCGGTGGCCTGGAGACAAGCAAGCTGGTCAATGCGGCGCATACTGTGCACCTGGAAACGCCCGAGGGCAGCATCACTGTCGACCCTGAAAATAATCATTGCGCACTGATCCCGCGCATAGGAGTGTCGCGTGCTGACGGCGGATTTAATGTGGTGTGGGAAGGCAAGCAAGCCGTGAAGCCGGACCCTTACATGTCTACCTACGGATTCTCAGACTTTTGGCTGGCATAAGATATGGACTCAAGTATCGGGCGTCTATATGACGGTCTTCGCAATGTGACAGTCGCGGTGGTCTATCCTCCGGGCGAGGATAGGGACATTGTGGTTGAACAATTGAAGCGTATAGGCTGCAAGCTTCAGCTGGTCTGGCCCTTTCCACCTGTGCCGCCTTCCGGCGTCGATGTCATCTTTTTTCAGGTGGCGCAGGATTTGCAAAACAGGGATGCGTGGAATGCCACCGCTGTCGATGCAACACTGATTGCATTATCCGATTATGAAAATCCAACCAAGCTGAAATTGCTTCTTGATACGCATGCTTATGGCGTGATCACCAAGCCATTCCGGTCTTCCGGTATTTTAAGCACGCTGGTATTGGCCCAATCGTGCAAAAACTTCCAGGACCGCCAGCAAAACAAGATTCGCAAGCTGGAAGACACCATCAAGTCTCGCCGTCACATAGAGAAAGCAATCCGCATCCTGGTGGACCATGAACACATGTCTGAGAACCAGGCATATGAGCACATGAGAACGCGCGCGACCAGCCTGAGGATAACGGTCGCAGAAGTATCGGCAATGGTGATTGATGCGCGCGAGGCGATGGATAAACTGGGTCTGGGTGCAAAGCCAGGCCGGCCTTGATGAGATGAAAAACACCTAATGTCATTGTTGTTCAGGTTGAACCGCGTAATCAGCTAAAAGTGGGTAACGCGGAAAAACCTTGCGGTTGCCTGGATGTGACTAAACGCTATGCAAACGAGCCAATTCCTGCTCCAGCGCATCCAGAAAGACCTTCACCCGGGTAGGCACATAGCGCCGCGTGGGCATAACCGCCCATACTGACAAGTCTTCCGTCGAAGCGTCTTTTAGTTCCACCTGAATCAGCTCGCCTTGTTTGAGTTGCATATGAACGTCCCAATAAGTCAGCATGGCCAGACCCAGCCCCTGCACTGCTGCCGACCTTGCAGCGGCGACATTGTTGGTAACGAAACGCGAATTGACATGAATCCGTTGTAATTTTTTCTCGACCATCAAAGGCCAGCGCGGCACGGTTTGCAGAGTAATGCACTGGTGCTTTTCCAGATCGGCAAGTACCTCCGGTATTCCACATCGTTGAAGATAATGGGGTGAGGCAAAGATAACACGCGGGTTGTGGGTAACCCTTCTGGCGACCAGTTCAGAATCCCCCAGGGTTGCGACCCGCAGTGCCAGATCCAGACCCTGGCTAACGATGTCAATATTCCGGTCAGACAAATCCAGGTCGATGCTTAGTTCAGGATGCTGCTGCAAGAGCGAAGTAAGCAGCGGAAGGATGATTGTTTGCCCAAATACGCTTGGCGCTGTCACCCGCAGAACGCCCGATGCCTTTGCGGGAGAGGGGCTCAACTCGTTGCGGGCGTTTTCTTCGGCTGCAGTAATGGTATTCGCATAAGGGACAAAACCCTCGCCTTCCGCCGTCAGCGATACCGATCTGGTAGTCCGGTGGAACAAGCGGATTCCTAATTCTTCCTCCAAAACCGCTATCCGCCGCGACACCTGCATAGGGCCTACATCCAGCTGCCGCGCGGCAGCGGACAGGCTGCCTGTTGATGCCACAGAAAGGAAAATTCTAAGATCTGAAATTTGCATTTATAACCCTTTCTGATAAGACCGCTTCACTTCCGTACGGCTTTGTTTCGCGCGTTTCGACGCCTATCATTGCACTCAACTCGTCGCGCTGATGAGACTTTTCTTTAGAAAGCGAGTGAAATATGAACGGCTCTTCATCCAGCATTTTATCCAAGTATGATAAGAACGGTATTTCTGTTTTGAACCGCCTGGCGGTGGCGCCGATGACGCGGGTGACGGCTGATGCGGCTGGTGTGCCTACGGCAACGATGCGGGACTACTATGCGAGGTTTGCCAAAGGAGGTTTTGGCCTGATCATTACAGAAGGCTTGTACATCGATAAAGCTTTCTCACAGGGCTACCTGAACCAGCCGGGTATCGCCGATGACCAGCAAGCCTACGCATGGGCGGAAGTTACTCAAGAGATCCGCCAGCATGGTTCGCTGGTATTTGCGCAGTTGATGCACGCGGGCGCCCTTAGCCAGGGTAATGCATTTCAAGGCCATACGATTGGCCCTTCCGCGGTAAAGCCTCGCGGAAAACAGATGCCGTTCTATCATGGCGAGGGCGAGTTTCCGGTGCCGGTTGAGATGACAGAGGAGCAGATCGCGGAAGTCATTTCCGGCTTCGTCAAGGCAGCAATGCATGCTGTCCATACTGCCGGATTTAATGGAGTTGAGATCCATGGCGCCAATGGCTATTTGCTTGACCAGTTCTTAACGGCGCACACCAACCTTCGCACCGACAACTGGGGAGGTGAACTACAGGGGCGCATGCGTTTGATGGTAGAAGTGCTTAAGGCGGTCAAGCTTGCTGTCGGTGACAAAGTTCCGGTTGGCGTCCGGATTTCACAAGGCAAGGTGAACGACTTCACCAGCAAGTGGCCTGGCCGTGATGCCGATGCGCAGGTAATCTTTAGTACCTTGGCTCAAGCCGGCGCTGACTTTATCCATGTGACCGAATTTGAAGCCTGGAAACCGGCTTTTGACAATGGCCCGGCCACCCTGATTGAGTTCGCGCGCCGCTATGCACCTGAAGCCACAATCATTGCGAATGGGGCCTTGCATAGCACAGAGCATTCTGCACAAGCGTTAGGCCTGGGCGCAGACCTTATCGCTTTAGGCCGTGGAGCACTGGCGAACCCGGACATGCCGCGGTTGTTTGCACAAGATATTGAGCCCAGGAAGTTCGATGGCGGCATTCTTGGTCCCATTGCAAATATCAAGGACAGCGAACTTGCAGTCGAATCAATCTGGAATTGATTCACTAAGCTTGAGTTAGGGGGAGGGGAGGGCGCGCTGCCGCCGGTTTTTAGATGGTTCAGGCTCTATCTTCTGCGTAGTGTAGCCCGAACTGGCTACGCATCTTGTCCATCCAGCCCATCAGCGCAACAGTTTCATCCAGCGGCATTACCGGGCTTTCGGTGAGTCCGGCGCGCAGGCAGCGCATGACTTCCGTGGCCTGATGGGTATAGCCATTGCCAGCGTAGGGCAGATCGATGCTACGCACGGGGCCATCGTCCGGTGTAACCGTTAACCCGGTACAGCAGTAGAACGGCGCGTGCAGCCGGATGTGGCCGCGCTCGCCGGAGATGACCAGGTCTGCTGGCGTGCTGGCCTTGATGGAGCTGATGCACGATGACAGGCCGCCGCCCTTGTGCCTGAGCATAAACACGGTTTGCTCATCGACGCCGGTATCTCCCAGTTCCGCAATCGCTTCCGCTGCGGTGATCTCGCCCAGCAGGAAAGCGGCAATCGACAACGGATAGATGCCAACGTCCATCAAGCCACCGCCGCCAAGCGCAGGGTTGCGCAGTCTGTGCTCCGGCCCCAGATCGGACGAAAAACCAAAATCCGCCTGCACCAGACGCGGCCTGCCGATCTCCCCTGCATTAATCAGCCGCCTGGCTTCCTGCACCGCCGGCAGAAAGCGGGTCCACATCGCTTCCATCAAAAACACCTTCTTATCCCGCGCCATGGCGACAAGTTCACGCGCCTGGCGTGCGTTCATTGTGAACGGCTTTTCACACAGTACGGGTTTGCCGGCCTGCAGCGCCATCTGCGTGTTTTCCGCATGCAGCGAGTGTGGTGTCGCAACGTAGATGACATCCACATCGGCATCTTGCGCCAGTGACTGGTAATCGCCATAACAACGTACGGCGCTGTTGGAGGGCTCAAGCCCGGCTGCAAATGCCTGAGCGCTTGCCAGCTGGCGCGATGCGACTGCATGCAAGCGTGCATCAGGCAATGCGGATAAGGCGTTGGCAAAGCGGCGGGCAATCTGGCCGGTGCCTAGGATGCCCCAGCGTATGGGCGTGGTCATGGTGTGGTGCCGCAGTTTGAAATAGGGAAGAGGCGATTTTACATCGGTGCGAGCCTTACTCAGGATAGTTTTCAAAAGTCCGTTTCACCAGTTTGCGCAGCCACTGGTTTGCTTCATCGTGGTGAAAGCGAGGGTGCCAGTGCTGCCGCAAGGCGAAGCGGGGCAGCTTGATTGGTGTTTCGACGATGCGGATGGCCTTGTATTGCGAAAAAAGATGGCCTAGTTCTCGCGGTACTGTAGCAATCAGACCGGGGTTCCGTTCTATGATCAGCGGGACGGTCAGGAAGTGCGGCGTTGTCAGGAAAATTTTGCGCGGCATCCCATACTGTTCAATATCACTGTCGTAATAAGCTTCGGTCTTTCCTGCAAGCGCCACGGCAATATGTTCCAGCTCAAAGAACTGCTCGACGGAAAGTTCCTTGCCTATCTTCCTGTTGCTGCGGCTGACGATGGTGACAAAGGGATGGGTGAACAATTGTTGCCGGTACAGCCCGTCAGGCACGGAGTGTAGTGAACCTATCGCCAGGTCGGCGTCGCCAGATTCCAGCGCGGTGGAAACCTGCTTGGGCGGAAGCTGGATCGACCGGATCGTGCAATGCGGTGCGGCCTTGCGCATCTGTTCTATCAACGGAGGGAGGAACACGAGTTCACCCATGTCCGTCATGCAGAAACTGAAGATCCTCTTCGCCTTTGATGCATCGAATCCTGCCGACACCAGCAGGTCAGAACGGATTGCCCCCATGATGCCCAGTACGGATTCTGCCAACTCCGCTGCACGTGGCGTGGGTATCATTCCCTCGCCGGTTTTGACAAACAGCGGGTCGTTGAAGAATTGCCGCAGCCGTTTCAGCGCATGGCTCATCGTGCTTTGCGACATTCCTAGCTGTTCAGCCGCCTTGCTGACATTTTGTTCCCTGATCAGTGCATCGAAGATGGGAATCAGATTCAGGTCCAGTCCTGGGTTATGAACATTTTTCATAATGGTTATGAATGGTATCGGATTTACACATGATAGGCCAAGACCTACCATTCTTCAACAGAATGCCCCACGCGCTTTTCGCGGAGAGGCTTCACTATAAAAAGGAGACGCGCGTGTTTATTAGAAATTGCTGGTATGTAGCGGGATGGGATCATGAAGTACCTGCGGATGGTTTCCTCAGCAGGACAATATGCAATCTGCCGCTGGCGTTGTGGCGGGATTCTCAGAACAGGCTGGTGGCGTTTGAAGACCGGTGCTGCCACAGGGGCGCGCCGCTTTCAAAAGGACGAAGGGAGGGGGATTGTGTGCGCTGCATGTACCACGGCCTCAAATTCAATGCAGACGGCGTCTGTGTCGATATCCCTTCGCAAAGCCGTATTCCTCCGCAGGCAAAGGTCCGGGTTTTCCCTGTGGTGGAAAAGGACCGCTGGATCTGGGTCTGGACCGGCGCCGTGGAGGATGCCGATATCTCCCTGATCCCGGACACCCACTGGCTTGATGATCCGGCCTGGCGCAGCAACGACGGTTATATCCACTATGACGTCAACTATTTGCTGATCGCGGATAACCTGCTCGACTTTTCCCATCTGCCTTATGTGCATCCCACGACGCTGGGCGGTAGCGAGGATTATGCAAAAGTGCAACCCAAGGTGGAGCGTACCGAGCGTGGCGTCAAAGTAACCCGCTGGGCTCTGGATACCGAGCCGCCAGCTTTTATCCAGAAAGTGCATCCTTTTGCCGGCAAGGTAGACCGCTGGAACATCTACGACTTTGTTGCACCCGGCATTTTGCTGATGGACTCCGGCATGGCGCCTGCAGGCACTGGTGCACAGGAAGGGCGGCGCATTAACGCAGTCGAGTTCAGGGGATGCCAGGCGCTGACTCCGGAGCGGGATAACTCTACGCACTATTTTTTTGCACATCCGCATAATTTTGCACTGGATCGCCCTGATGTCACGGACTCCATCCATCAGAGCGTCATTACCGCATTCGCCGAGGACAGGGAGATAGTTGAAGCGCAGCAGGCAATGGTTGCGCTGGACCCGGAATTCAAGATGGTCAATCTTGGCATAGATGCGGCACTCTCTCAATTTCGTTGGATCGTGGAGCAAAAGATAGGCCAGGAGAAAAAGCATGCACAAGTTGCCTGAAATACTGCAAGTGCGTGTTGCGGAACTAGCCCCTTGTGCAGAAGGAGTAGTGCGTCTGACACTGGAGGCTGCGGACGGTGGTGCGCTTCCAGCATTCAGTCCCGGGGCGCATATAGATGTTTACCTTGGCAATGGGCTTGTGCGGCAGTATTCGCTGTCCAATTTTCAGCCGGCTCCCTATATCTATGAAATTGCGGTTGGGATGGTGGCGGAGTCGCGTGGCGGATCGCGTTATGTACACGAAGCAATCAGAGCCGGCCACGTGCTCGGCATCAGCACGCCCAGGAATAATTTTGCGCTGGCAGAAGAAGCTGATGTGCATATTTTTATTGCTGGAGGTATCGGCATCACGCCCATCCTCAGCATGCTGCGATGGTGCGAGCTTCACGGTAAGCAGTGGCGTCTGTTATATGCGGCAAAAAGCAGGCGCTGCGCTGCTTATCTTGACCAACTGGAAGAATTTGACCGGCGTCGCCTTCATTTACATTTCGACGATGAACACAGCGGGTACGCGGACCTAGTGGACTATCTGGCGCTGCCGCAACCTGGCTCTGAACGCAACGAGCTTTCCGCCAGTGAGCACATCTACTGCTGCGGCCCGGAGCTGTTGATGAAGGCAGTTGAGCTTGCTGCCGCCGGCCGTACTGCTGGTACCGTGCACTTTGAACGCTTTAGCGCGCCGGTGGCTGAGCCGGCAAAGGGCGTGGATGCGCCTTTCATCTTGCGCCTGAAGCGCAGCGGGATGGAGGTGCCGGTGGAGGCGGATACCAGCATTTTGCAGGCGCTGGAAAATGCCGGAGTGGCGCTGCCATTTTCATGCCGCGAGGGTTTGTGCCGCAGCTGTGAAACGGCTGTGTGTTCCGGTGTGCCTGAGCATAGGGACTACGTGCTTTCGGATGCAGAGCAGGCTTCCAACAAGACAATGATGGTGTGTGTGTCGAGATCCAGGACTCCCGTGTTAGAGCTGGATATTTAGATGCTCGGCGGGTTTGGTTTTGCAGGTGTCTATGGCATTCCAGCCAAATTTTCTTGCATCTGAAATTATATGTACCTATAATGGATACATATTAAGGACTTGCATGAATACCAGCCATCGTTTTGCTGTCGGCGTACATATCGTGACCTTGCTGGCATCGACGGAGGGGCCGGTATCGTCGTCAATGATTGCCGGCAGCGTCAATACTAATCCAGCCATGATACGGCGTATCCTCGGCATGCTGAACAAGGCAGGGTTGACGACGGCATCCATGGGCAGCACCGGTGGTGCTATGCTGGCGCGGCCTGCTGCGCGGGTATCTCTGCTGGAAATTTACCGCGCCGTGGATGAACCCGGTGTGCTGGCTTTGCATGCCAATACGCCGAATCCGGATTGCGATGTAGGCCGCGGGATCACCGTCGCGCTGCAGGGCGTCATTGCAAAGGCGGAGAATGCGATGGAGGCTGTGATTGCCGGTATCAGCATAGAAGACATGCTGAAAGATGTGTTGAAGGCAGGATAGGGCGGGGTGGCTACTAACAGTAGCAAGCAGTATTGTTTTATAAATGTTTGGCTGACGCAGCGTTAGCCAATTTTTTTAACTCTATATGTATCCACGATAGATACATATTTGAGTTTTTGTTCATAAAAAGGAAATACTATGAAGATCGCATTGATAGGCGCAACAGGAAATATCGGCAGCCAGATCGCGCAGCAGGCAGTACAGCGCGGCCATCAGGTAACCGCAATCACACGCCGTACCTCTGGTTTACCATCAGAACTGGCGGGCGTGGATGCCGTGGTGGCGGACAGTTTTGATGCCGCTGCACTGGCAGCGGCGATACGCGGCCATGATGTGCTGGCCAGCGCTTTTGGCCCCGGCCCTGACTCTGCCGATCTGGTGATCCAGCAGGCTGAAGTGCTGGTCGCGGCGGCGCGCGCGGCGGGCATCAAGCGTGTGGTCGTGGTAGGCGGCGCAGGCAGCCTGCTGGTGGCGCCTGGCGTGCAGCTGGTGGACGCGCCGGGTTTCCCCGACATGTACAAGCCATATGCGATTGCGCACAGGAAGGCGTTGGCGATACTGCGCGCGGCGACCGATATCGACTGGACCTTCTTTGCCCCTGCGGCTGAAATCGGCCCTGGTGACAAGCTGGGCAAATTCCGTGTTGGCACGGACAATCTGATCAGCGACGCTTCTGGCAGCAGCAAGATTTCGTATGCCGACTATGCGGACGCATTTGTCACCGAGCTGGAAACCGCCGCGCACGCCAAACAGGTAGTGACCGCAGCTTATTGAAGCGCGAACCCTCGGGCGTGAACCTTAGGGCTTGACCCGCGGCATGCAAAAAGCCCCGCCTGATACGATTTCATATCAGGCGGGGCTTTTTAACGGGATACTGCTCAGCGGGAGGCACACTCCCGGCAGGTCAGATGCCGAAACGTATTCAGATTAATACGTGCCGATATAGTCGCGCTTGCCTACTTCAACACCATTGTGGCGCAGGATGGCATACGCTGTCGTTGAGTGGAAGAAGAAGTGCGGCAGTGAGTAGTTCAGCAGGTAGGACTGGCCGGTGAAGCGTTTTTCTTTCGGTGTGCCTGCCTGGGTGACGATCTCGCGGCCTTCACTGCCGGCGATCTGTTCTTCTGTCAGGCCGTCGATGAAGCGCAGTGTCTTGGCGATGCGTGCCTGCAGATCGGCAAAAGTCTGCTCATTGTCTTCGTAGCCGGGTACGTCAACACCGGCCAGGCGTGCGGATGTGCCCTTGGCGAAATCGCA
>JAYSKH010000457.1:0-4207 GCA_043726505.1 Undibacterium sp.
TCCATGCGGGTGTCATAACCGGCTTTCTGCAGGCGGTCCAGAAAATATTCCAGATCGTCCACCATCAGCGCGGGGTGGGCTTTTTTGACGGGTTTGAAATCTTCCGCCTCTATACCCAGGTGCAGTTGCAGCGGCCCGCATTCAAACCAGGCGCCGCCGCGCGCCAGCAGATTGGCGGGTTTGGGAATTTCATTCAAACCAAGCACACCGGTATAAAACTGGCGTGCCTGGTCTTCTCCGCCTTTGGGAATGGCGATTTGTACATGATTGAGACCGTAGATTGCCGGCATAGGGAGCTCCTTGGTATATCTGTGGAAAATGATTTGATTAAATTCGTCAGCAAAATCTGAGCGCAAACGGCAAGCCGGTTTTCGCTCAGGCCTAAGTCTTACTCTCGCGGCGGCGTGCAAACAGCGTCCACGCCACGCAATAGAATAACAAAGCGAGCATAAAACCGCTGAGCCCGGCTACCACCACAAAAAACAGCCAGCGCTCCAGCGGCGTCGGCGGATGAGAGAGACCGGCAGCGGCACAACTTGCCGCGCCGGCTGCAATAATGCACGCAGTGATATAGACCTTCGTGGATGGCCGCAGTTCCAAACCATTTGTATCGTTTGTTTCTGCGGCCGCCGTTACCGCTGCTGCCGTACTGACAGGTTTGCGGCCCAGCCAGCCTTTGATCCACCACGCCAGCACCAGCAAACCCACGGCGGTGCTGATATGCTGCAGCAGCTTGTATAAATACCAGTCATAGCCGTCGCTGCTGAAGACCACCATGCGCAAAAAATCGACATGGTTGACGACGGCGGAATTGCGGTGCGTCAGCGAATCCCACGCGATATGCGTGCCGGCCCCCAGCATCAGCGACCACGCCACAATCCAGGAGGACACCTGCGGCAAGGCCGGTACTCCAAACACGCTAGCGCGCAGGCGTGTGGAAATAAACGCGGGCAGCAGCAGGCTGGCCGGACGCTTGATCAGCAAATGGAAGATCAGATACACCAGCAGCCCGGCCGGCAGGCAAAAGCTGAGGATGCCCAGCAGGCTGTGCGTCTGCTGGCCACGGATGCCAGGCAGGAAATAGGCAAAGTCGGGCGCCATGCTGCCGATGGCCATCGCCGAGATGGAAACCCTGCGGCCGAGCAGCTTGTGAAAAGGAAGGATGGCAGCGGGGTGGGATAAGGTAAATGGCAAGGGGCTGTTCCAAAAACAAAAACCGGCAAGGAGGGAATGCAGGCAAAACATGTTGCCGTATTCTACCTTGCCGCCCCCTATGCTGCCTGCCCCTGCTGCGAGCGGGCGGCGAAAAAGAAGCAGCAGCGGAAACTGGAATCAGCCGCCTGCCGCGCTGTTCCTGGCCAGCACGTCACGATATTGACGTGGCGTCACGCCTACCGTGGCCTTGAAGATTTGTGCAAAGGCGTTCTGATCCTGATAGCCGCAACCGGCAGCCACGTCGGCCAGGCTCTTGTCCAGATCGGCCAGCATCACCGAGGCGGCGTCCAGCCGTATCTTGGTCATCATCTGGCGCGGCGCCAGTGAAAATATTTTATGGAAATGACTGTCTATCTGCGCACCCGGCAAGCCGGTAAGCTGCTCCAGATCGGCCATCTGTATGTTCTGCTCATAATGCGTGTGCAAATGCCGGACTGCAGCGGAAATCTTGTGGTACACCGGGTCGCGTTGATCGGGCATCGACAGGTCGCGCGATACGCCTGTCAGCCCGATGATATTCCTACCGGCATCGCGCAGAGCCACTTTCTTGGTCAGGCACCAGCCGGGGTCATGCTCCGGGTATAGATGCAGTTCCAGCTGGTCATGGAATTCCTGCCCGCCGTTCAGTACCAGCTGCTCCTGCTCTTCATATGTGCTGGCAAGCGCAGCGGGGAATACTTCGGCGGCAGTGCGCCCTATCAGCTCGCTCTTGTCTTTGCAGCCGCAGCGCCGCGCCAGCGTCTGGTTCAGCGCCACATAGCGGCCGTCCATGTCCTTGACGAAAAAAACGACGTCCGGCAAAGCATCAAACAGGTGTTCGGAGAAAAAAACGTTGGCAATGCGTTTGGCAAAGATATCGCGTTCGACAGGGGATGGATGTCTGTTATTCATACGGCTGAGAGTGGAATCGGAAATGCGGGCGGTAAGCGCCCCGCCGGCCCAGCCGGATACAGGGCATGCTTGACCTTATCAACTAATTAGAATATTTGCAACTATCTTTACAATCATTAACCATTTTTGCATCGCGCAGCATAGTCATTCACGCCGCTTGCAGATATGTTTGCAAGGATTGCATGTTGCAGGACGACTAATGCCAATAAGCTGGCGCTGTTTCACCTTGCGGAATTGAAAGTGCAGAATAATCGACGGAAATCTGTCGCCCGCTTACGTCACATTTCTTATTAAATTTTTCGCTTTGAATAATAACAAGTTAAAATTTTCCGAGTTACCGGTAAAATCGTAGAAAATACAGAATCTGGATAAAAATGCTAGAGACGCCGACAAAACCCGCCCCCGCCAAACTACGCGCCGCCGACGTCGCCTATGACGCGATCGAAAGCATGATCGTCACCCTCAGATTGAAACCGGGCTCCCCGGTAGTAGAGTCCGAACTGGTGGATGTTACCGGCTTGGGCCGCACGCCGCTGCGCGAGGCGCTAATGCGGATGTCGTCCAATGGGCTGATCGTACAGTTGCCAAGGCGCGGCCTGATCATCAGCGACATCGAAGCCGCCGAGCACATGACGCTGATAGAGACCCGCCGCGTGCTGGAACACCTGATTGCTAGCAGCGCCGCCCGCCGCGCATCGCCGCAGCAAAAAGACGACATCATGGCCAGCGCCGACAAGATGGTGGTGGCTGCCAAGCAAAGGGAACTGGGCGTCTACATGGATGCAGACCAGGCGCTGGACCACATGATCCACGAATCCTGCCGCAACCCTTCCGCCGTCAAGGCGGTAACGCCACTGATCATCAAATGCCGCCGCTTCTGGTATGCGTACCAGCATGAAGGCGATATAGAAGAAAGCGCACGCTGCCACATGCTGCTGGCCAAGGCGATCGCCAAGGGCAATGAAGAACAGGCAGTCAAGGCCGCCGATTCGCTGATGGACTCTCTCGAAACGTTTGCGAGAAAAGTCATCAACGGTTAAAACCCGAGCCGGGGCGCGCAATCCTGTGCTGCCCCCTGGCCCATCAAGCCTACTTCCAGTTAGGCGCGCGCTTTTCAATAAAAGCCTGCACGCCTTCCTGTGCACTGTCATCCATCATATTGCAGGCCATGGTTTGCCCGGCCAGCTGATAGGCGGCATCGATACCCATTTCCAGCTGCTTGTAAAACAGCTGCTTACCCATTGCAATCGCCACCGCAGGCTTGGCCAGGATGCTGGCCGTTAAGCCAGCGATCTCCGTATCCAGCGCATCCGCCGCTACAACCCTGTTCACAAGCCCGCGCTGCAATGCCGTCTGCGCATCGATGAAATCGCCAGTCAGCAGCATCTCCATCGCCTGCTTACGCGACACATTACGCGACAAGGCTACCGCCGGCGTGGAGCAAAACAAGCCTACATTCACGCCAGACACAGCAAACCGCGCGCCCTCCGCCGCCACCGCCAGATCACACATCGCCACCAGCTGGCACCCGGCAGCAGTCGCCAGCCCCTGCACCCGCGCAATCACAGGCTGCGGCAACTGCTGGATCTGCAACATCAGCTTGCTACACTGCTGGAACAGCTTCTTATAATAATCCGCCTCCGGCGTCGCCCGCATCTGCTTCAAATCATGCCCCGCACAAAACGCCCTCCCCGTCGCCGCCAACACTACAACACGCACCGCATCATCCTGCGCAATCGCTTTAAACACCGCCTGCAACGCCGCCATCATCTCCTCAGAAAGAGAATTAAACCGCTCGCCACGATTCAAGGTCAGCGTAGCAACGCCACCCTCATCCGAACGCAATACATAAGGCTGTTCCATGTTGTCTCCTACTAGAATTTAGATGAACCTGATTTTGATTTTGGGGTTGAAGCTGATTTTGTTTTTGAAGTTGCGGTTGCAGTTGCTTTTGAAGTTGCTTTGCTTTGGCCGTTGACTTGAAATCCGCTGGGGACGTGGCATTTTGCTGCGTTACAGAAAATGGATCAGAAACAGGTGTGTCTGAGCGCAGCGAGTTTCGCCTGTTTCCCATTTTTTGTAATGCAGCAAAATGTGATGG
>JAYSKH010000458.1:0-14250 GCA_043726505.1 Undibacterium sp.
TTTTGCTGCGTTACAGAAAATGGATCAGAAACAGGTGTGTCTGAGCGAAGCGAGTTTCGCCTGTTTCCCATTTTTTGTAATGCAGCAAAATGTGATGGGGCGTAGCCCTATCACCCGAAGGGCAAGTCTGCGGTCGCCTTCTTCTTGCTTACTTCTTCCTGGCGAAGCAAGAAGAAGTAAGTAGCCGCCGGGCTACCCCCGGCCAGCAATCTAAAAACCAAAGCAAAGGTCGCCAAGAACAAACAACGCCAGCAAGCGCAAAATCATTCAAGTTTGATCCAAACTTTTCTAAATGTTATCCTAAGCCCATGCCCACTGTACTCATCATCGACGACAACCGCTCCGTAGCCATCGCGCTCGATGTCCTGCTGTCCCTGCACGACATCAGCACCCTCAGCGCCGAGTCGCCGGAAGAAGGCCTGGCTCTGCTGGAGAAATCGCCGGTGGACCTGGTGATTCAGGATATGAACTTCACCGCCGACACAACATCCGGCGAAGAAGGGGTGGCGCTGTTCCAGAAGATACGCAAGCGCCACCCTGACCTGCCGGTGATCCTGCTGACGGCGTGGACGCATCTGGATGCCGCGGTGGATCTGGTCAAGGCGGGGGCGGCGGATTATCTGGGCAAGCCCTGGAACGACCAGCGGCTGATTGCCACCGTACAAAATTTGATAGAACTCGGCCAAGTCAACCGGGCCTTGCAGCAGCGGCTGCAGCGTGAGCGCAAGCAGAAGCGCGAGCTGGAACAGAATTACGACCTGCGCGGTATGGTCTGGCAGGATACCGCGACCGAGCGCGTGCTGGACATGGCTTGCCAGGTCGCACGTTCGGATGTGTCGGTGCTGATTACCGGGCCCAATGGCGCCGGCAAGGAGCGTATTGCGGAGATTATCCAGGCCAATTCCAGCGTCAAAGATGGCCCCTTTGTCGTGCTGAACTGCGGCGCCCTGCCGTCGGAGCTGATAGAGGCAGAGCTGTTTGGCGCAGAGGCCGGCGCGTATACCGGCGCCAGCAAGGCGCGGGACGGTAAGTTTGAAGCGGCGGACGGCGGCACGCTGTTTCTGGATGAAATCGGCAATCTGCCGCTGGCCGGGCAAATGAAGCTGCTGCGCGTACTGGAAACCGGGCGCTTCCAGCGTCTGGGTTCCAACCGCGAGCGCCAGGTCAAGGTCAGGCTGATCAGCGCTACCAATGCCGATCTGCCGGCGATGATCAAGGCCGGCAGTTTCCGGGAAGACCTGCTGTACCGGCTGAACGTGATCCAGCTCAACCTGCCGCCGCTGGCGGCCAGGCCGGATGACATTGTGCCGCTGGCGGAATATTTTCTCGGCGCCGGCAAAACCCTGCATGCAACGGCAATCGCCGCGTTGCAGCACCATACATGGCCCGGCAACGTGCGCGAACTGAAGAATGTGATGCAACGCGCCAGCCTGCTGGCCAGGGAAAGTGAGATCAAAGCGAGCGACCTGGGGCTGCCTGTGCCTGCCGCCAGTATTGCGGCGGCTGATGTGGAGCTGGACCGGGACACAATAGAACAGTCGCTGGCCAAGGCTGGTGGCGTTGTCGCGCAAGCAGCGGCAGAGCTGGGCCTGAGCCGGCAAGCGCTGTATCGCCGCATGGACAGGCTGGGCATCAGCCGGGCCGGATGAGCACCCTGCCCAGCTCCGATAAACCTGCCAGGGGCGGTATTCCGCTATCGCTGGCGGCGCGCTTCTCGCTGCTGGTGGCTGTGCTGCTGGTGCTGGCGATAGGGCTCACGCTGGGGCTGGTCAGGCTACTGCCTCAGGAACCTTTGCTGGCGGCGTCGATAGCCGCGCTAGTGATGCTGCTGATCGGCATTGCAGCCGTGCGCAGCCAGTTGCGGCCGATGCTGGCGCTGTTCCGCGCGCTGGGCGGCACCGTGATCAGCTATCAGGATGGTGATTATTCGTTCGGCCTGCACTGGCACCGCCGCGATGAGCTGGGCGAACTGGTGGATTCGCATAATGCGCTGGGCAATGTATTGCGTGAGCAGCGGCTGAACCTGATGCAGCGCGAACTGTTGCTGGATACGATGGTGCAGAACACGCCAGTGGCGATGCTGCTGGTCTCGGACCACGGCCCTATCGTCTTTGCCAATCTCGCCGCGCGGCAACTACTGAACGAAGGCCGCAAGCTGGAAGGCCATACGCTGGAATACGTGTTGCAGCACTCCTCCTCGTCGCTGCGCGAGGCGATAGACAAAGGCGGCGACGGTCTGTTCACCGTCAGCCCGGCGGAGCAGCCGGAAAAACCAGGAGAAAGCGATGAAGAGGAAGAGGTATATCACCTCGCGCGCCGTAATTTCACGCTGAACGGCCGCAGCCATGAGCTGCTGCTGTTGCGCCACCTGACGGCGGAACTGCGGCGGCAGGAAGTGCAGACGTGGAAAAAAGTGATTCGCGTAATCAGCCATGAACTGAACAACTCGCTGGCGCCGGTGGCGTCGCTGGCCAACTCCGGCGCGGAGCTGGTGCGGCGCGGGCAGACGGAGCGGCTGCCGCAGATCCTGCAAACAATAGAAGAGCGCACCCGTCACCTGGAAAACTTTATCCATGGTTACGCGCGCTTTGCCAAGCTGCCGACGCCACGGATGGAACATGCAGCCTGGCCCGGCTTTGTCGCCGGCCTGCAGTCGCAGGTGGCATTTACGCTCGCAGGCAGCTTGCCGGAGGAAACGCTGACCGTGGACGTGGCGCAGATGGAGCAGGCGCTGCTAAATCTACTGAAGAACGCGCATGAATCAGGCTCTGCGACTGAACATATTTCGCTGGCCGTGCGCAGGGTGCAAAACCTGTTGCGCATAGAGGTCATGGACAGGGGCAGTGGCATGAGCGACACGGTGATGTCCAACGCGCTGGTACCCTTTTACTCCACCAAACGCAGCGGCACCGGCCTGGGCCTGGCGCTAGCGCGCGAAATCATCGAAGCGCACGGCGGCAGGATCAGCCTGGGCAACCGCGAAGGCGGCGGGCTGGTGGTGACGCTGATACTGCCTTTCAATAAATAAAATCACCGGCGGCAAATAACAACTCTACCTACAGGCTTTCGCCCTCTTTACAGAATGCGGTTTCCCCAGCCCGCATCGCCATGGTCTCTCGCTTCTTCACCGCACATTGCCGGTATCTCGCTGCGGCCCATGCCCAGATCGCGCAATTCCAGATCGCTCATGGCCCGTAGTTGCCGCATATCGTCACGGTTCCTGCGCCGTGCCAGCGAACACAGCGTTCCGTAAAAACCAGCAAACAGATTGAACAGCATGGTCACCTCCCGTATCAGAGTGCCCTAGTGTGGCGCCTGAGGTAAAATCATGGAAGTTGAATTTTATGATCATTACTATCAGGAAAACTGATGAGAGAATTAAACCTGGACCAGTTACGTACGCTGGTCGCCATTGCCGATCTGGGTACTTTTTCGGCAGCGGCAAACGCGTTGCATCTGGCGCAACCAACTGTGAGCCTGCATATCAGCGAGCTGGAAGCCAGGGTCAATGCGCAGCTGCTGGTGCGTGGCGGCAGGCGCATACAGCCTACCGCCGCCGGCGTCACGCTATTGGAACGCGCGCGGCGGTTGCTGCGCGACGCCGATGACGCGGTGGATGCGGTGCGGCGGCATGTGGAAGGCCGCGCAGGCCGGGTGCGCCTGGGTACGTCCACCGGCGTTGTCGTGCATATGCTGCCGCAAGTGCTGGACACGATGCAGCAGAACTATCCGGACATCGACGTCGAAGTCAACATACTGGGCTCACGCGCCACCATGTCCCGGCTGCACCAGGGTACGCTGGACATAGGCCTGGTGGCAACACCGCAACCGCCATCGCGCGAACTGGTACTGACTCACTGGCGCAGCGACCCGATGATGGCCTATGTGCCGGCGCGCTGGACTACGCCCAAGCGCATCACGCCGCAATGGCTGGCGGACAAGGCGCTGATCTTCAATGAGCCGACAACGAACATGTATGAACTGACGATGGAATGGTTTGCGGCAGCCGGCTATTCGCCGCGTGGGCGGATAGAGCTAAACTTTGACGAAGCAATGAAAAGCCTGGTGGCCGCCGGATATGGCGCGGCGCTGCTGCCACTGGAACATTCCAGTCAGGTAAAAATGCGTGATGGGCTGAAAGTGGTGCCACTAAAACCGGCGCTGGCGCGCCATATCGGCATTGCACACCGTCCGCTGACAGTGATTGATGGCGCGACGCGCAACCTGCTACAGACGCTTGCCGCACTAAAGCAGGCTTAGTAGACCGTCAGTGCGGCAAACATCCACCCTGGCCTACCTCGGCCGTGGAAAACTGCAGGTAAAAATGGTGCCTTTATCTTCATCGGATTCTACCGCAATCGATCCGCCGTGCCCCAGCATGATCTGGCGCGCGATGTACAGACCGAGGCCCAGGCTGGTGTCCTGCCGGTTGTCCTGCGAAGTTTCATCGGTGGGAATGCGCACCAGCGGATCAAACACCGTGGGCAGGTCGGCGGCGGCAATCACAGGGCCGAAATTTTGCACCTTCAGTATGACGGCAGCAGCCTCACCGCGCACGCTGACCTTGATCGGCGAATCCATTGCGCCATGCTGTACCGCATTATTGAGCAGATTGGACAGCACCTGCTGGACACGGTCTGCATCGTAATTGCCATCCAGGTCGCCGGAGGTGCTGAGCAGCAGCTGCTTGTCCGGATGGGCCGATCCTATCTCGTCAATGCTCATCTGGCACAAGTCGCCCAAATTACAGCGGGTTGGATTCAACGGTATGCTCTTGCCCAGTCGCGTGCTGGAATATTCCAGCAAGTCCCTGATCATGCGCGCCATCGTGGAGGCGCTGCGGTTGATGGTGGCGGCAATCTGTGACTGTTTGCCGTCCGGCATGGGCGAGGCCATTTTCAGGTAAGAGCCGGCCATGGTGATGGCAGACAGCGGGCTGCGCAGATCATGACCCAATATTGCCAGGAAGGTATTGCGCGAACGCGACACTTCTTCTGAATGCTTCATGATGGATTGCTCCATCGCTTCATCCACGGCTTCATTAAACTGCAGCACTTCATCCAGTGTCCAGTGGTCAGCATCGCTGAGCTGCGCCATCCACATCTTGACGACGGTGGAGCGCATGGACCGGTATTCGGCGGCAAGCTGCTGCATGTCGAAACCTATCATCTGGCGCAAGGCGCCGTGGGCTGCTGCCGGGGTCTCGTAATCGGTGCTGCCGTTGAGCGCCCGGCCCTCGCTGAGGCGCTGCGCAGCAACCTGGCGGCGATCGATATCGTTGGCGATGGCAGTCAGGATCTGGCCGGCATGGTCGCGCAAGGTCAGCGAACTCATCCTGCGTGTTTCAGGCATCAAGGTGCGGGCAAAAGCTTCCCATTCGACAAGTATCGGCTCCATGCTGCTAATGATGAACTTGGCCAGTCTCATAACGATCCTATGATATTAAAATACTTTTTGCTGTCCCCGAGGGCACCGCGCTAATATATCATGCAGGCACACTGACAGTGGCAGCAGCTTGATGCAAAGATACATGTTTGCATCAAGCTGCAACACTGCCTTATTGCTTCAGGTAATGGTCAAGCCAGTCTGTTACCGTGTGGTGCCACAGGATGGAATTGGCCGGCTTCAGCACCCAGTGGTTTTCATCCGGAAAAACCAGCAGTTTACTGTCCACGCCCTGGCGCTGCAAGGCGGTGAATGCGCCCAGCCCTTGCGTGGTAGGGATGCGGAAATCGAGTTCGCCCTGCACGATCAGCATCGGCGTCTTCCAGCGTGCGACGAAGTTAGCAGGATTGAACTTCTCATGCTTTTCTGGCACCTTGTAATAAGGGCCACCGTTTTCCCACTCGGTGAACCAGATTTCTTCCGACGCGTAGTACATGCCACGGGTATCGAACACGCCGTCATGGTTGACGATGCATTTGAAGCCGTCCGGCCAGTTGCCCTGTATCCAGTTCATCATATAGCCACCGTAGGACGCACCCAGCGCGCAGCTGCGCTCGCGGTCCAGCCAAGGGAATTTCTTGGTCGCCGCTTCCAGCCCTTTTTTCAGGTCTTCCAGCGGCTTGCCACCCCAGTCGCCGCTAATGGAGTCGGTAAACGCCTGGCCGTAGCCGGTGGAACCATGAAAGTCGATAAAGACAGACGCATAACCCGCGCCGGCATAAGTTTGCGGATTCCAGCGATAGCCCCATTCATTGCCGAAGCTGCCTTGCGGGCCGCCATGCACGAGGAAGGCAACCGGGTATTTGACGCCCGGTTTAGCATTCCACGGTTTCATCACATAACCACGGACCGTATCGCCGTTGGCGCCGGCAAAAGAGAACTGCTCGTATTCGCCAAAGCGTACACCGGCCAGCGCCTTTTCATTCAAGTGAGTAAGCTGGATCGGCGGGCTCATTTTGCCGGAAGCAGGGTCGAGCCGGAACAGCTGCGCACCCGAACTCAGGCTGGAGTGGGAAACTACCAGCGTCTTGCCTTGCATGTCATAGCCGTTGATCCAGCCCTTGTCCGTCAACGGTGTGACCTTGCCGTCGGCAACTGCAATCGAAAACAGCTTGTGCTGGCCCATGTCGTCGGCGCTGGCCAGCAGCGATTTGCCGTCCGGCGCCCAGCTGAAGTCAGCCACCGACCTGTCCCAACTGTCTGCCAGCGTGCGCTTCTTGCCGCTGGCGACATCCACCAGCACCAGATGAAAACGGTCAGCCTCAAAGCCGGCGCGCGTCATTGCCAGGTAGGCCAGCGTACGGCCATCCGGTGAATAGATTGCGCGGGTATCCCACGCGGGATTATCCGCTGTCAGATTGCGTGGCGCTTCGCCGCCTGCGGCGGGCACCTGGTAGATATCAAAATTGGTGGACCAGGATTCAGCCTTGCCGGCCACGCGTGCCGAGAACACGACGGTATTGCCGTCCGGGCTGAAATGATATTCATCATGGTCGCCGTAAGGCTTGGATGGCACATCGCCATCCAGCGTGCCGGACAGGCTGACTGGCGCGGCGCTGGCTACACCGGCAGCATCCAGTTTCACCGAGTACAGCACGGAACGACGGCCATCGGCCCAGGTATCCCAGTGGCGCACAAACATCTGGTCATAGATACGGCCGGTTGCCTTGTTTTTTGCCTTGTCATCCAGCCTACCCTTGGTGCAGGCCAGATCGGCGCAATCGCGGAATACCGCCAGACTCAGCGCCAGCCTGTCGCCCTTGGGAGACAGGCGGAAGTTATCCACGTCCAGCGGCAGATCGGTAACGCGCGATGCTTCGCCGCCGCTCAGCGGCAGCCGCCAAACCTGGGCACTGCCGGAGCGGCCGGACAGGAAATACACCGCATCGCCATTCGGCGACCATTCCGGGTCGCTGTTGCTGGCTTCGCTTTGCGTCAACCTCTGCGGCACAGCTTTGCCGCTCTTGTCATGCAGATCCAGCATCCATATTTCGGTATGGCCGCGGTTCTTGTCCAGCTCGGTGGCGCGCACGGTGTACAGCATGCGGCTGCCGTCCGGCGACAGCACCGGGCTACCGACGCGCTCCATGGCTACCATGTCTTCTACCGTAAAGCCCCTCTCAATACTGGGGCCAGCCGCAGCACCGGCCGCCAGCGCCTGGCTCGTGACCAGCGCCGCACCCAGTGTCAACAGACGTAAATTCATTCCTTTTCCCTCAAAAAAAAATGCTGACCAGCGTCAGCCACCCGGCATGATATCAGGTCTTGGTGCGGCGGCTTGTGCGTTGCCAGGTATCCGGCCCGGTACCCTCCCCACACCAGCCCCGTCTTAAACACTCTTTGCCAAACTGCCGGGCGCGGTAGTAATATTAGGACAATGACCACGTGACAATATGGCTGGGGACAAAGATCAATGCATGTGCCTGGCTGTAGCGCCCGCTGCGGATAAACAAGTACTTAATAAAAATCAAAATGAACAATTTGCTCGAAAGCCTGCGCGATGCGCTAGACCTGGTGGAATACGGCGTGGTGCTGCTGGATGACGACCTGAATGCCCGTTTCATCAACCGCGCCTTCAGGACCATGTGGGAGCTGCCGGAAACCGTGCCCGGTGAGCGTGAACACTATACCTTTGCCAGCCTGATGCAGCATGGATCGAGTACCGGCGCCTACCCGGTGGATGCAGAGCATCTGGAAAGCGACATTGCCGACCGCACGATCCAGATCCAGGCCGGCCAGGATGGCCCGCGCCTGCTGACACTGGCAGACCACAGGGTATGGAAGTTTGAATGCGTGCCGCTACCGCGCGGCGGCAGGATGCTGACCTATTCAGACCAGACTGCGCTGATCCATGCAGTGGAAAAGCTGGAAGAGATTGTCCATATCGATGACCTGACCAAGCTGTATAACCGCCGATTCCTGACGACCTGCGGTGAAAACGAGGTTGCCCGTTCCAAGCGTTATTCCCATCCGCTATCAGTCGTAGTGCTGAATCTGGACAATTTCCGCCAGGTGACTGCCAACTACGGCCACGATGCGGCCGACATGGTGCTGTGCGCCGTGGCGCAGTGCTGCCGCGAAGCGACGCGCTCTACCGACATCATAGGCCGCCTGGGTGGTGAAGAGTTTGCGTTGCTGCTGCCGGCAACCACACTGCCCGCTGCCATGGTGGTAGCGGAAAAGGTGCGCCGCAAAGTTGCGGCCGTGATGGTTCATGTTGGCCCGCTGGCAGCAACCGTCACCGGCAGCCTGGGTGTGGTGACTGTCACCGAGCACAAGCGCACGTTTGAAGATTTGCTGCGCAGCGCCAATGGAGCATTGTCAGCCGACGCTGGCGGCAGCAACCGGGTAGTTGCCGCACCGCAGTAAACGTCGTGGCAAGCCCCTGCAACCACGCTCACACGCATGGTTGCAATTTTAGAATTATCTAAAGTTTATCGCGCTGCTGCCGATATCCTGCTTATGCACATCGCATTTTGCAGGATATTCCTATGGCCGACATCAATATTTCTCTCCAACCCATCGTCAGCACGACTGTAGCCGCCCTTGGCGGTGGCACGACTGAAATTGCGACGATCATGAAGCGCATCACGGAGATACAAAAGACCATACAGCAACTGGCGCATAGCCCCGGCACCCCTGAGCAGAAGAAGCTGCAAATGAAGGGCCTGCAGGCTGAACTGACAGTACTGACCCAGCGGATGGCGCAACTGCAAGAGGAGCAAAGCAAGAAACCCAAGGGCAACGGTTCCGTTGTTGCCAGTGCATTGGCACCTGCCGCCGGCGACAAAAAAAGCCCCTTGAGCCTGAACATCAAGAACGATAGTAAAACCCAGGCTCCAGCCAAGACCCAATCCCAGACATCGGCCCAAACGTCAACCGACGCTTCAGTCGACACTCCAGCAGATGACAAGCTGGCTCCTGCAGGTGAGGCAGGTTCGGTCATCAATACCTACGCCTGATCTTACGCCTGATCCCGCGCAGGTTCTACGAAGCTATAGGGCAATGTATGCGCAATTTACAGCGCGATTCGCCCTGTCCTCATACGCTCCTTTTACTTACCGGTTTTGGCGTCGCCCGCATTGAATTTAGGCAGATTCATATTGATCGGGTTTCCATTGACGCGAAACTTGCCGGCACTGTAATCCAGACTGCTGCGCAGCATGCCGTTGTCAACGCGGATCATCTTCTGCGCGCGTAAATTCTCAACTGTCTGCGTCACCATCACATCGGCAGACTGATTGACTGCATCTTCGCTCACTGTCTGGCCGGACTCCAGCTTCTGTTGCAAGCTGCGGCGCGAGAAGAACCGTGCAACCTCTTCCGCAAACCCCATCGGCATTTCAACATCCACATGCAGAGCAAGTTTATTTTTCCACTTGTCAAAAGACAGCATATCACCCGGCTTGGCGTGATCCAGCCACAGTTTGCCATGGATGGCCGCTTTAAAATCATGGTAGACGACAGAGATTTCTTCAATGTCCAGCGATGTTGCGGTGGTTAATACTTTCTTACCGTCCTTTGTTATCAATGCCAGTACGGCCTTATCTTGTTCTTTCTCGGGCATTCCCGACGTGACCACATTGCGCAAGCTTTTTTGCATCGCGGCGAAACCTTGCTCGCTCAAGTTATTGAGCCTGAATGCAAAACGCATTGGCCCAAGCTCGGTATCACCGAATTTTGCAGACTGGCTGGACACGGCATAAGTGACATCAGCCATCTTCCCGTGCTGGGACATTTCGACATTCAGCTTGATGTTGTTGATCGCGGCAAGATTTGCGGCAGACACATCCTGCACATTGACTGATGCAACGTTGAATTCCACCTTGCCTAGCCACAGGTCGTGTACGTTCAGATGCTGGGTTCCCTGTAGATTCAGCTTGTCCATTATCAGGTTCCAGCCATCCTGATGTTCAAACTTGACCCAGGGCATAAATGCGCTGACTTCCGCGTGGCGGAAAGTTTTATCAAATGTGGAAAGCCCGTTCATAGGTGCCCACTTGACAGTGGCGCCGATGACGTCATCCCTGTAGTCCAGCGGGTCCAGTGCAAATTCCAGATCCACTTTTCCATCGGCGCGGCTAAGTGCCTGAAGCTTGAAGGGCTTTTCAGTGCCGAATACCTTCAGCAGTTGCTGCCGCGTCGAAGGTGAAAAATCGAAGTGATTGTAGCGCTCCATTTTTTCAGCAGGCTTCAACTTTTGTATCTGCAGCGCGGCAAACTCTGTATTGACGGCGTTAAAAGTTTTCAACAGCTCAGACGACGAATAATCTTTCAAATATGCGGGTGTTTTCACTGTATTTTGCGCAGCACCAGCAGCAGCCGCCGCCGCCGGTGCCGTAGCCTGATCCTCCGCAAAAACAGGAGATGCACACAATACGGATGCCGCTATTGCGGCTGAGAGGAGATTTTTTTTCACGGGTAGCCCAGGAAAGCGTACGGTTACGGTCTAAAAACTTTACACAACATCAATATTGTATTACGGAAAATATTAAATTTACAATATTTCAACGCTGGCTGTTGTATGCGCTGGACAAAGATGAGCAATCACCCAGTTTCTTCTGCGTTAGGGGCCCGAGCGCGTTCTGGCGTAACATGATGCCTGCCGTCAAGTGACGGCGTCTCTACGGAAGACCGATGAATACTGATGAACTCGAATACGTAGGATTTGGCCCGCGCTTCTGGGCTTTTATTGTAGATTCCGTGCTGATAAGCGTGCTGTTGCTGGGCTTGCTGTTTATGGTGTATGACTTTAACGACCTGGCCAGCGGCGTTATGCTGACCGGGTGGACCGGCATCTTCCTCAACTATGTGTTGCCGGCGCTGATCGTGCTGGCGTTCTGGCTGCTGAAAAGCGCAACCCCGGGCAAGATGGCGATAGGCGCGAAGATCGTTGATGCGCGCACCGGCCTGCCGCCCAGCCTGCGGCAGCACATCATTCGTTATGTAGGATATTTTGTGTCGATGATCCCGTTTTTTCTTGGTTTTTTCTGGATCGCATTCGACAGCAAGAAACAGGGCTGGCATGACAAGATGGCCGGCACCGTCGTGGTAAGGCGTAAAAACCATGGCAATGAACCCGTCAAATTCTCCGGCGGAAGCGCCTCAGGAAAATAGGGCCACCACCGTGACAGAAAACGATTTACAGCAGTATCTTTATGAACACATCCCGCTGTCCCGCGCCATGCAGGTCGAAGTGCGGCAATCTGGCTACGACACCGTGGTGCTGGCCGCGCCGCTGGAGCCCAACATCAACCATCAGGAAACGATCTTTGGCGGCAGCGCCTCTGCTGTCGCCATTCTGGCCGCGTGGTCGCTGGTCCAGGTGCGGCTGAAACAGGCCGGCCTCAAAAACGACCTGATCATCCAGCGCAATACGATGGAATACCTGCAGCCCATCAGCGGCACCTTTACCGCCCGCTCCCAGATCAACGATGACGGGTGGGCGGCCTTCATGCGCATGCTGGCCCGCAAGGGGCGCGGCAGGATAGGCGTGGCATCCGTGCTGGAGTTCAACGGCCAGGCCGCTGGCAGCCTGCATGGTGAGTTTGTCGCGTTTACCGGACAAGGCTGACGATAACGGCTATTGGCCTGGTGAAATATTTCCTGCCATATGTGACGCGCAACGCAATGTGACGGATAATCAGGTACGCCAGGATGCAGGCTTCACACTGCTATCCGCCATTGCCGCTTTCCGTCATTACACCAGCCAAACTCCATGTCCAAGTTCCCTTTTTTCAAGCCGCATATCTCACTCCGCTACGAGCAGTTGAACTCTGTCATGCTGTTTGAAACCCTGACGCGGCGTGAGTTCAGCACCATTGATGCGATGCTGCATGAGAGGGATTACGTCAAGGATGAGCTGATCTTTGACGTCGGCGAAGACAGCCAGGCGATCTACATCGTGCTGTCCGGCGCGGCATCGGTGGCTCGCCGGGCGAATGGCGTGGAAGAAGAGATCATCCGGCTGGGGCCGGGTGATTTCTTTGGCGAACTGGCGCTGCTGGACAATGCGCCCCGTTCCGCCGTGGCGCGCGCCGCCGAAGATTGCCGGCTGGTGGTGATGTTTCGCGCCGATCTGGCGGCACTGGCCGATACGCACGTGGTGCTGTCCTCCAAAATCCTGCTGCAGATGGCGCGCCACCTCGCGCATATCGTGCGGCAGACCGCGATGCGCACCGGCGTCACGCTGCATGTGTAAGGACGGTGACTGACATGACAGAAGAAGACACCATCGCTGCCGCACAACAACGCTCCCCATTGGAGCGGCTCATCACCGACGCCGCCGTCTCCAACGCAGACGAAAAACCGGATGAAAGCCCGGACGCAAATGCAACGGTAAACGCAGACGCAAACACAGACGCAGACGACGGCCGGGAAGACGAAAAAAGCGATTTCGACATCAACCAGTATGCGCGGCCCAGCAACTCGTCCGGTCCGCTGGTGCTGCTGAGCGTGATCGCCGCCACCTGCGTGCTGCTGTTCCTGTTCCAGAAACTGCTGTGGCTGGTTACGCCTTTCCTGCTGGCGCTGATTTTGTATTACTTGCTGTTTCCGTTCATGGAAAGGCTGATGTTTTTCGGCCTTAGCCGTGAAAGGGCCGCGCTGTCGGTGATCCTGGGTTTTGTCACAGTAGGCTTTGTCGCCACGGTGCTGTTCCTGCCGCGGGTTTTGCTACGGCTGTCCAACAGCCAGGCGCTGATAGGCCGTTATGTGCGCGGCGCGGTGTCGCTTGCCGTCAATACCGTCGCCACGCTGGAAGAACATTTCAGCGTACTGGCGCAGGCCAGGTTGTCCAATACGCTGGGCGGCCGCTTTGAACATGCAACCGGCATGGTGTCTGACCTGGTGGAGCCGATGCTGGCCGGCGTGGCCACATGGGCGCCGGCGCTGCTGCTGGTGCCGTTGCTGGCCTTCTTTTTCCTGAAGGACGGCCAGCGCTTCAAGGTTTTTCTCAGCCGTTCTGTGCCGAATGCTTTTTTTGAAACCACGCTGCAACTGCTGCATGAAGTGGACCGCGCCGCCCTCGCCTATTTCCGCGGGCTGATACAGCTGACCGTGCTGGACACGGCCACGCTCGCAGTCGGCCTGTGGATCATCGGCATGCCGGCGCCGCTGGCGCTGGGCCTGCTGTCGGCCGTACTGGCCTGGGTGCCGTATATAGGTTCGGTCGTCGGCGGTTTTATCGTGGTGACGGTGGCGGCATCAGCCTTCCCCGGCGATGCGGCGATGGCGTACTGGGCGGCGGGCCTGTTCATCGTGCTGCGACTACTGGATGATTTCCTGTATATGCCGATGACAATAGGAAAAAGCCTGCGCATCCATCCGCTGGTATCGGTCGTCATGATCTTCATCGGCGGCGCGGTGGCCGGTATTGCAGGGTTGATGCTGGTGCTGCCGGTGTTCGGCATTGCGCTGGTGATAGGCGAGACGGTAGGACTGGTGCTGACCAACCAGCGGCTGCGCGCCCGCTATCTGCACGGCAGGTATCTGCGGCGGCGCAAGGCGCATCTGGGCTTGAAGTTTGGAAGTTCGCGCAAGCGCTGGTAACAGGTAAATTTGCAACGCTGGCCGGTGCTTATCGCCGGCCAATTGTGGACTATTGTGGACTAACTACATGCGCCCTACCCAGGCTGCCGTCACTGCGGTAATGCCGGAGCCATCGGTCACGCAGGCCTGGTTGCCGCAGTCGGGGCCAGCGACCAGATACTGGTTCTTGCCGCTGCGCTTGGCTTCGTACAGCGCCTGATCCGCATAGTTGATCAGGTCTTCAGGCACGGTGGCGTTATGCGGGTAGAAGCTAAC
>JAYSKH010000459.1:0-33355 GCA_043726505.1 Undibacterium sp.
TGCCCGGCCGGCCGCCGAATATCGCCGTCATCGCGCAGATGATAAATGCACCATACAAGCCCATCAGCGGGTTAAGCTGCGCAACCAGCGCGAACGCAATGCATTCGGGCACCAGCGCGAACGAAGACGTGAGGCCCGCGAGGACATTTTTTTGTATGTTCGAGAACCATTCTTCCCGGAAGTTTTTATTGATCATTTAATGATTTGTTAGCATGCACTGGGCCTTAGCCGCGCGGTAGTTGATTGACTGTACGCTCTCAAGCAATATCCGCGCCGCATGGCATTACCCGCGTTAATGCGGGGTGCACCATGACAAAGTGAAATTTGAAATGTTTGTGTGATCCAAGAGGATGACGTTCACCCTTGCCCAGAACTCTCCGAGTTAAAAGCCGTGCTGCACGGTTTGGAGGCTCGCTGGTACTTACATGGGGCTAGGCGAAAGTGGCCGATAATTTAACGATTGGAGTTACGTCGCTGACCGTGTCGGTATTATACAAGATATGGGATGGCGCTCAGCTCCACCGCTGCGTTCCATGCCTGATTCCGCCAACCGCTACTTCAGAGCGGCCGCTTTCTGACAAAGCGTTGTTCCAGCATCGGCTTGCCCCACTGGCTGCCTGGCTGCTCTTCCACACAAGTAAAGCCGAATGACTCGTATAGATGCCTTGCGGCGGAAAGTCCGCTAAAAGTTGCGAGATGGGTTTCATCAAAGCCTTTTTCATCGGCGAAAGCAATGGCTGCCGACAGTAGTTTGCGGCCCGCGCCGCCGCCGCGAATATTATCGCCAACGATAAACCAGCGCAGATGCGCCGTATTATTCCCCATATCTTCACCGTCGATGGCGACTGAGCCGACAATCTTGCCGCCCTGCATAGCAACCCAGATCTTATTCTGTTGATTTTTCAGGCGGCCACAGAATTCGGCCAGGCCACTGGCGACGACAGATTCAAAATGCTGGCCAAAGCCGTATTCCTTGGCATAGTAGCGCGCATGCATCTCTGTAATGCGGGCGATGATCCCGACCTGGTATCCGCTGACGATGTCGATTGTGCGAACTGCGGCACTGTTGTTTTCAGCTGCGCTGAGAGCATCGGTGTAAAGCCGCATACCCTCCAGCACGGTTTGTTCCTGCCCCGGCTTCAGACGGTGAAGGGTATTAATTACTTGTCCCCGCGCGTAAGCGTGGATCGCAGTGACGCGTTGTTTACCGGTTGCGGTAAGGGACAGCACTTTGATACGGCTATCCTCTGTGCCGGCTTCTTCATTGACATCGCCGGCTTCCACCAGCTTGCGCAGCATCCTGCTGACGCTAGATTTTTCAAGACGCAGGCGCACACCCAAATCCCGCGCAGTGAGGCCGCCTTGTTCAATTTCTATCAATGCGTGGACTGCAGAAGGCGAAAGATCCGTTCCGGCGAAGTCACCGCCCATGAAGCCCCATTCACGGACTATCGTTCGCGATACTGCGCGGATTTCATCTACCAATGCCGGATTCAGATCAACATTCATGGCAAAGCCCTTTCATCACGATAGTTGCATCGTACAACATAATGGTTGTGTAATGCAACTATTTGGCAAGGGCAGGGTCAAAGCATCACATCAGCTTAGCTAACTTGCATGCAATTTTTTAATGCGTATAGGCTCGTGCAATTCGTCTGCTGTGGCTTGGGCAGTGGACACCGGTGTTCCGGGTGTGCATTTAAGCAAGGCAAACGTATCCAGCAACGCGTGCTTGAGTTCATGCAATTTGACGATCTGAGTTTCAATTTCGGCCAGCTTGGCGTTCAGCTGCTTCTCAATCTCCACACGGCCAAACTGGCCCGCTGCCAGGCTGGGCAGGATATCGGCGATCTGCGACAGCGAAAACCCCAGTCCCCGCGCGCTGCGGATAAAGAAAACCCGCTCCAGATGCTGCGGGCCATAACTACGATAGCCGTTGTCGGCCCGCGTCGGCGGTTCCAGCAGATGCTGCTTTTCATAATAGCGCAGCGTGTCCGCACTGACCCCCGAGGCCTCCGCCAATTCGCCGATCTTCATCGCTGCCATCTCCCATTCAATATCAAAAAAGCCCTTGACCCTGGAGCCTGCTCCAAGCTTGATGATCTCACACTCCTTCACTCAAACCCCGGATGTTGACCATGAATCTGAACCGATATTTAAAAATTGTGCGAGCCAGCGCCTGGTATGACCTGCTGGTCACATGGCCATTTGCGACACCGTGGACCTTCGCGTGGATGTACGGCGGCCTGGTAACGCTTGCGCAAACGACAGGCCTGCCGGGAGTGATGCATCCGCTGGATGCTACGCAGATGCTGTTTGCGAATTTGTTGGGTTCCGTTGTCGTAATCTGGTCCCTGGCGCGGATACTCGGACCAACGTTGCGGCTTGGCCGGCTGGATGGTGTCGCACGTGTGCTTTTTACGGTGTGGCAGCTGGTTGCGGTGCATGCGGGGCTCAATACTATCCTGCTGGGGTTTACTGCGGTCGAGATCATTTTTGCGGTGCTGCAGTTATGGCCGGTGCGAAGTGAGGAGTGAAGACTGCAGTGGATTTCGCCTTTTTATCGGCTATACCTGGACTCTGTCGGCTGTTCGTACTGGGCCAAACAAGGATTGCATAATTAGGATGGCTCGACGACCCATGGTCGAGTGCCGACTATGCGAGCAAGCGCTTCTTTCAGTTTCCGGAAACGCGTGGGCGAAACAAAGTCGGGGCTCGCTTCAATCTGCGCGTGGGCCAAATTTTCCCGGTGATTGTCAGGATTATCTAGAGGTATTGGGCGCGCGAATACATCAAACGAATAATTGGGGGGCTTGTCACCCTGTACAGCGATGTTTCCTATCCCTCTAATTTCATGTGCGTAGAGAGCGACAATGCCATCGGTATTGTTTAGCTTGGCATCTTCGGCGGATTCACGTAGGGATGCGCGATCAACAGAAATTTTCGAAGCAGCATCATTGAAAACCGTAGATGAAAAACGCAATTTCCCTTCAACTGTAGGAAATAAAGTCTCAGGTCTATTTTGGACGCTACGATAGAGAAGCTCTTCGTCCAGTACTAAATCTTCGGACATATATTTTTAAGAATTGAGCCATAACCAAAGGCCTTGAAACTGAGAGCCCGCGAGAACCCCATCCTCCATCTGAGTGAAAATATCAGAGCCCCAGACCTTGATGTATTCCGATCCAGTGGATCCGACATATATAGTCAGTTTAAATTCATCTTTCCACCATTCAAAAACAATCTCACCTTCTCCGCTAGCAGAAATGTGCGGCGAAAACCATATGTCACCTGTGGAATACGATAGTGATTCAACTTGGTTATAAACATCTTCTATCAATATTTTTGCCCGAGCGACCGCTAAAGCATCCGGTTTTTTACTACCCTGACCATCCCAATTAGCTTCAAATGCGCCGACAGATGAAAGCGAATCCATCAGTGACAACAAAACTAACTTTGAAATAGGATTCCAGCTCACGAGCATTTTTGCCGACGATTGGTTTAAAGCCTGACCTGAAGATGTTGCGGGGCTATACAAAGGTAAGAAATTAGCAGTTGTGGCATAGTTCATTTGAATAATCTCCTTGATTTAGTTGTAATCAGAGATTCAAAAAGGGTATTTTTACGCTCCCTAAATAATTCGAAAGCATCCCATATATTTAATGATGTTGGCTCCACCTCTCCGATCGTCGATGATAAATCGATATCTAACAATATTGTTGTGTGCAATGGCTTTTCAGGCTGCACTAAAGCCATATTTATTACTGCCACTGATTCACCTAGGTCAGGTTGCGGCATCTGTAATTGCAACAACATACCAACAATATTCTGGTGAATATCTTTAGGAATAGTCGGGTAAAGTTTGAAATATTCCGCAGGCTCTATTTTTGATTTTGGAATAGAGATTCGGTTAATAAAACGTACGGCGCAACGAGTTACAACAAAAGGAGGACTTGTTTCACAAAATATCTTCCATAACGATTTTGCTTCATCACGCATGGACTCCCAATTACTATATGGGGCCAAGTGGCTAAATGTGAAGCCTCCTTGCTGTAACTGCAAAACGCGATTATTCAAGTTGTTTGAAAGTCTAATACCAACTTGCGTTGGCTCACTCGCTTTCGGTAAAGATTGCCCGTCTCCTGAGTCACTTTGCATAGTGACTTCCATTAAATGAATCGGAAGGGCGATTGGAAATTCGTCAGCAATTGATGTCTTAAATGAGTCAAATTGGCTAAGAACGAAGGCATCCTTAAATTTGACTCGCAAGTCAAGAATAGCTTCAACAATCGGCGGGTTTTCGTAGGGAAACTTTAGCATATCAATAATATTAACAGAAAGATCGTTTGTGGAATAATTCTGTTTAAACTCCCCGCGACATTCAATGGGCCATAGCAACACCTTCTGGCAGATGTTACTCCACCGTAACCGACTTAGCTAAATTCCTAGGCTTATCCACATCCGTTCCGCGCGCCAGCGCAGTGTGATACGCCAGCAATTGCAAAGGCACGGTATGTAAAATGGGTGACAGCTGTCCATAGTGTTCCGGCAGGCGTATTACGTGTACGCCTTCGCTTGGGGTGATGCGGGAATCGGCGTCGGCGAAGACATATAGCTCGCCGCCGCGGGCGCGGACTTCCTGCATGTTGGATTTCAGCTTTTCTATCAGCGCGTCTTTCGGTGCGATGGTCACTACCGGCATTTCCTTGGTCACCAGCGCCAGCGGGCCGTGTTTCAGTTCACCGGCGGGGTAGGCTTCTGCGTGGATGTAGGAAATTTCCTTGAGCTTCAGCGCGCCTTCCAGCGCGATAGGGTAGTGCAGGCCACGGCCCAGGAAGAGGGCGTTTTCTTTGCGGGCGAATTCTTCAGACCACGCAATGATCTGCGGTTCCAGCGCTAGCACGGCGCTGATAGCAACCGGCAGGTGGCGCAGCGCTTTCATGTGTTCTGCTTCCTGCTCGTCGCTGAGGCGGCCTTTGATCTGCGCCAGCGACAGGGCCAGCAGGAATAGTGCGGTCAGCTGTGTGGTGAAGGCCTTGGTGGAGGCAACGCCCACTTCAACGCCGGCGCGGGTGATGTAGGCCAGTTCGCATTCGCGCACCATGGCGCTGGTGGAGACGTTGCAGACGGTCAGCGTGTGCGGCATGCCTTGTGCGCGTGCGTGCTTCAGTGCGGCCAGCGTGTCGGCAGTTTCACCGCTTTGCGAGATCGTGACGACCAGGCTGTTGGGATTGGGTACGCTGTCGCGGTAGCGGTATTCGCTGGCGATCTCGACATTGACGGCGATCTTGGCGATCGATTCTATCCAGTACTTGGCGGTCAGTCCGGCGTAGTAGCTGGTGCCGCAGGCCAGGATCAGTACCGAATCAATCTGCTTGAAGACGTTGTAGGCCTTGTCGCCGAACAGTTCCGGCATGATGCCGGTGACGCCTTCCAGCGTGTCGCCGATGGCGCGCGGTTGTTCAAAAATCTCTTTCTGCATGTAGTGGCGGTAAGGGCCCAGCTCGGCAGCACCGGTGTGCGCGTGCACGGTGCGCACTTCACGCTGTACCGATTTGCCGTTGACATCCACGATCCAGCAGCGTTGCAGTTGCAGATCGACGACATCGCCTTCTTCCAGGTAGATAATCTGGTCGGTAGTGCCGGCCAGCGCCATTGCGTCCGAGGCGAGAAAGTTCTCTCCCTGGCCCACGCCAACGATCAGCGGCGAACCTTGGCGCGCGCCAACCACGCGGTGCGGTTCATCGCGGCAGAAAACGGCAATGGCGTAAGCGCCGGTCAGGCGTTTGACGGCTTGCTGTACTGTTTCAAACAGGTCGCCGCTATACAGGTGGTCTACCAGGTGGGCGATGACTTCGGTATCGGTCTGGCTCTCAAACACATACCCTGCGGCTTGCAGTTCTGCGCGCAGTTCTTCATGGTTTTCAATAATGCCGTTGTGGACCAGCGCAATGCGCTCGCGCGAGAAATGCGGGTGCGCATTGGACGAAGAAGGCGCGCCGTGCGTAGCCCAGCGCGTGTGCGCAATACCGGTGAAGCCGGCTAGGCCGGTCTGTTGGATTTGCGTTTCCAGATCGGCCACGCGTGATGTGCTGCGCGAGCGTTGCAGCGTGCCGTCTACATGCAGCGCGACGCCGCAGGAGTCATAACCGCGATATTCCAGCCGCTTCAGGCCCTCTACCAGGATGGGAGTGATATTGCGTTGTGCTACTGCGCCGACGATTCCACACATGAGAGAGCCCCTTGATGTCGTTTTGGTGATGTTGATTTATTGGGTGAGTTTATTTGGTGAATTTATTTGGTAACACCAAACTGTTGCACCATGCTAAGGGGTTTGCTGTGAAATTATCTTGCAATATTTTGATAATTTTGAATTTTAATTACTTATGTGGATTTATATGTTTAAATATTCCAAATTGAATTGATATTTGAAATTAAATGCCATCAAAAGATAATTTTACCGTTCTGGATGAGCTCGATAAGCGTATTTTGCAACAGTTGCAGCAGGATGCGTCGCTCACCAACCACGAACTTGCCGCCCGCGTGCACGCATCGCCACCTACCTGCTTGCGCCGCGTGAAGCGGCTGGTGGAAGAAAAGGTCATCGCCAAGCAGGTGGCCATTATCACGCCGGAAAAGGTCGGCGTCAGCCTGACGGCCATCGTGGAGATCACGCTGGATCATCAGGCGACAGAAAAACAGCTGGAGTTTGAGGCGCTGGTGGCCAATGAAAGCGCGGTTCAGCAATGCTACCGCGTATCGCCGGGGCCGGATTTTGTGCTGGTAATACTGGTGGCGGATATGCCTGCTTATCACGCGCTGGCGCACCGCCTGTTTGCGACGCAGGCCAATGTGCGTAATGTGCGCAGCTTCTTTTCCATTTTGCGCAGCAAGTTTGAAACCAGGGTGCCGGTGGAGTAGGGCAGCTTTGCCCTTTTCTTTGCAGCTCTTTTACCGCGCGGATTCGCTGAAGGCTTTCAGCTTGCTTTCCGACACGACCTCTATATACGCATAACCAAGGTGGATCGCATCCTGTTCCACCAGCAGCTTCAATTCTCTGGACAAGGTCTGACGGGTGATGCCCAGCATCATCGCCAGCGATTCCTGCGATACCGGCAGGCGCGGCCGCACCTGTGTGGACATCGTTGCATCTCCCCTGGCAAGCAGCAACAGCCGGCGCGCAATGCGGGCGCGGGTAGAGCGCAAGGTCGCATCTTCAACGATGCCATACAGCATGCGTATGCGCGCCGCCAGCATCGATGAAATCGCCCGCGCAAACACATTGCTTTCCATCAGCGTATCGAATACCGGCCGTGGCAACGTCAATATTTCCACGTCGCCCATTGCGGTGGAATCATGTGTGCGCGGTTTATTGTCTATCAGTGAAATCTCGCCGAACCAGGTGCCCGGTTCCAGCACCACTAAGATGGCTTCCTTGCCGTCCTTGCTCAGCGTGGACATCTTCATCACGCCAGATACCAGCGCATGCAGATTGCCGGGCGGGTCGCCCTGGCGGAACAGCATCTCGCCGGGGCGCAGGCGCTGCAGCTCGGAGCCGGCCAGCATGATCTTGCGCTCGCGCAAGGGCAGCGAGCCAAACCAGGGATTGGCGGACAGTTGGGGCAGCAGATCCAGATTGGAAGGCACGTGCTTGTCCTTATTCGATCAATTGTAAAAAATTTGACAGTTAAGAGTGTAGCCTAGTTGTAAGGTAAGCACACAAGTCGAAAATACGACCGATAAAAATAAGCAAAAGCGAGCAAATAGTAAGTAATTGAGCCACAAGACGTGAGCCAAACCATTCACCGCAAGGAGAGAGACAAATGAATGCACGCGCCAATTTCACCCGCATGCAGGACAGCACCCAGCAAGACTGGCAATTGATAGGCGGCGAGTTCCGTGAGTTTTCCAAAGGCTTGCCGGACCGTGTCATCAAGCACCTGCAGATCCTGGACGGCGACTACGGCGGGTTTCCTATAGACCGCTACACCCACTCACTGCAGACCGCCACGCGTGCGCTGCGCGACGGCAGGGATGAAGAATACGTTGTCTGCGCATTGCTGCATGACATCGGCGATACGCTCGGTTCCTTCAATCATCCTGATATCGCCGCCGCCATCCTCAAGCCTTTTGTTGCCGATGAAAACCTGTGGATGGTGCAGAATCACGGCATCTTCCAAGGCTACTACTTCTTCGACCACATAGGCCTGAACAAGAACATGCGCGACCAGTTCGCCGGCCATCCGTTTTTTGAACGCACAGCCGAGTTCTGCGAGCTGTACGACAATCCGGCCTTCGACGCCAAGGCAGAAACCCTGCCGATGAGCGAATTCGAGCCTATGGTGCGCCGCGTGCTTTCCCGCCCGCGCAACACCATCTACAAGACTGTGATGAGCGAATAAAAAGTGGCGCACTGCAGCGACGGCTGCGGCCTTACCTGCCTGCGCGGCGGGTAAGGCCGCAGCTTCGCTGCAAGTTTGCCGTCCATGCACTACCATGTAATACACAAATGATTACATACCGGTTTCGTTCACCGGCTTTCAGCATGGTCGCTGGCCCATAGTACATAACACCAATTTAAAAATTTCCAGGAGACAAAAATGAATATCCCCTCACTGAAGGAAGTCGTCAGCGCCGAAGAATGGCAAGTGCGCGTGGACCTTGCGGCCTGCTACCGCTTGGTGGCCGCCTATGGCTGGAGCGATCTGGTGTTTACGCACATCAGCGCGCGCATCCCCGGCCCGGAACATCACTTTCTGATTAATCCTTACGGCCTGATGTTTGACGAGATCACCGCGTCATCGCTGGTCAAGGTAGATCAGCAGTGCAACAAGGTCATTGATTCGCCTTTCCCGGTCAACCCTGCCGGTTTCGTCATCCACAGCGCCGTGCATGAAGCCCGCCCGGATGTACAGTGCGTATTGCATACGCATACCCGCGCCGGTGTTGCCGTCAGCGCGCAGAAAGCCGGCATCCTGCCGATCTCGCAGCAGTCCACCTTTGTGCTGGCTTCGCTGGCGTATCATGAATATGAAGGCGTGGCTTTCCGCGATGAAGAAAAACCGCGCCTGCAAGCCGACATGGGCCGCGCCAATTTCCTGATGCTGCGCAACCATGGCCTGCTGACGGCTGGCAAGAGCATTGCCGATGCCTTCCTGTCGATGTACACGTTTGAATCCACTTGCCAGATCCAGCTGGGCGCACAAGCCGGCGGCGAGCTGACGATGGTCAATCCAGAGATCGTCAAGGGCGTATCGGAAGCGATGCGCGTGCAGACCGGCGGCCTGGGCGGCGCTTTTGTATGGCCTTCGCTGATCCGCAAGCTGGAACGCATGGACCAGAGCTACAAGACCTGATCGGTCTGCAACAAACACCTAAAGCCCCAGGATCAACTCTATATCCCGGGGCTTTTTCCATCATGCCGGTCAGGGCCGGACCACATCATTGATTAAAGGAATACACATGTCTTTCGAAGGCAAGGTTGTCTGGGTGACCGGTGCGTCATCAGGTATAGGCGAAGCGCTGGCCAATGCATTTTTCAAACAGGGCGCATATGTCATTTTGTCAGGTCGCCGCGTGGCCGAGCTGCAGCGCGTGGCTGCTGTTGCGCCGGAACGCGCACTGGTGCTGCCGTTTGAAACGACCGATTACGACGCTCTGCCGTCCTATGTAGAACAAGCCTGGAGCTGGCGCGGCAAGATTGACGTGCTGATCAATAATGCCGGCGTCAGCCAGCGCAGCCTGGCGCTGGACACAAAGCTGGACGTGTATCGTCAGCTGATCGAGGTAGATTACCTGGCGCCGCTGGCGCTGACGCAGCTCGTGGTTCCGCGCATGGTGGAGCAGCGCTCCGGCCACGTGGCAGTCATCAGTTCAGTGGCGGGCAAGGTGGGCACGCCGTTACGCACCGGCTATTGCGGCGCCAAGCATGCAGTCGTCGGTTATTTTGATGGCCTGCGCGCCGAGGTGGAAGCGGCTTACGGCATCCAGGTCAGCGTTATCTTGCCGGGCTCGGTGCAGACTTCGGTGGCAGTCAATGCACTGGTCGGCGACGGCTCTTCTCGCGGCCGTTCAGATGCCAATATCGACAACGGCATGCCAGTGGAAACCGCCGCACAGATCATTGTGACCGGCATGGCGGAAGGCAAGCGCGAGATTCCGGTTGCTGAAGGCAAAGAGCTGGCCGCACTGAATTTCCGCACGCAAGATCCGGAGCGCCTGTTCGACATGCTGGCCAAGGAAGGTGCGCGGCTGGCGGGGTTGCGTGATTCAGGCGGATCGACGGACCCGAGCAACATCCGTTCTGAATCTTAAGCTGAACTGAGCTCAGTTCAGTTCAGTTCAAGAGTGTTTCAGGCGCCGCCATCGCGCGGCTGCCGGTCTGATCCCATACCCCGACAAGAAAGAAAATAATGAGAGTAGTCATCATCACCGGCAGTTCCGACGGCATAGGCGCGGAAGTGGCGCGCCAGCTGGCAAAAGCGGAGGGCAGCAGCCTGGCGCTGGTGCTGGCCGCCCGCAATGAAGAGATGCTGAACCAGGTGGCCGCCGAATGCGCACAGTCTGGTGCGCAGACGCTGGTGGTCAAGACCGACGTATCGGTGCAGGAGCAGTGCAAGCATCTGATCAGCGCCACGGTGGATAAATTCGGTCGCATCGATGCGCTGATCAACAATGCCGGCCGTTCTGCGCATGCGCTGTTTGAAGATGTGCTGGATCTGGCCTGGTATGAAGAGCTGATGCGCATCAATCTGTGGGGCAGCGTGTGGTGTACACATGCCGCGCTGCCTTACCTGAAACAATCCAAGGGCAGCATCGTTGCGGTGTCTTCACTGGCAGGCCTGATCGGTGTGCCGGGCCGTACGGCCTACAACGCCACCAAGTTTGCGATGGCAGGTTTTTTTGAAGGCCTGCGCGCGGAGCTGAAAGCAGCCGGCGTCAGCGTGACGACTGCTTATCCCGGTGTGGTCGCCACGCAGATACGCTACCGCGGTTACAACGCCGCCGGTGGCGCACTCGGCAGCAGCAGTCTGAAGGAAGACAAGGCAATGTCGGTGGAAGAATGCGCCGGCCTGATCGTGGACGGTTTGAACCGCCGCAAGCGCGAAGTGGTCATGTCCTTCAAGGGCAAGCTGGGCCGCTTCATGAAACTGATCGCGCCCGGCCTCGTGGAAAACATGGCGCTGGCAGCATTGAAGGAAGACGTCCGGCCGCACTGAACGGCGGCCATTCATTTCCTGGCGATGCGCTTTATGCGCCCATCCAGAATTGCCACGCAAAAAATACCGCCAGCCCGCCAATGATCGTCAGCATCTGCTTGCGGCTGGCGATGCAGATGGCAACCGCAGCGATGGCGCCCATCAGTTGTGGATTGTGCCAATTCAATTCCAGCCCTGCACCGTGCGGCGCCAGTATCATCGGCACGATGATTGCCGTTAACACGGTCACCGGTACAAAGCTCAATGCCAGATTCAGCAGCGGTGGAAAAGCGATGCGGTCACCCATGATGAACATAATGGCTTTGACAAACACCGTGACCGCCGCCATGCCCAATATCATCAGCGTGTAGTTCATGCGCCTTCTCCCACCGGCGTATTGCCGTTCTTGTTGTTACCTTTGCCTGTGCGAGTGAGCGCAATACCTACCGCCACGCCGATGAACACTGCCGATAGCAGGCCTAGCTTGTACGGCAGCCCCTGCAGCAGGTAGGCAAATGTGCCAGCCGCCAGTGCTGCGCCAAATTGCGGCAGCCGGTTCAGTTGCGGCACGATGATGGCAATGAAGGTTGCCACCATCGCAAAGTCCAGTCCCAGGGTTTGCAGTTGCGGAAAGATCGCGCCGAACAGCAGGCCCACCAGCGTCCACAACTGCCAGTTGCCATACATCGCCAGGCCGGAGCCCAGGAAATACCAGTGGCCATTGGGCGGATTATGATGGCGCTGGTAGTACCCGGCCATGACGGCAAAGGTTTCATCCGTCAGCAAAAATCCCAGCAGCCAGCGCCAGCGCGCCGGCAGGTGCGCCACATGCGGCAGCAGCGTGGCGGCATACAGCATGTGCCGCATATTGACGATCAGCGTCGTGAACCAGATCACCAGCATGCCGGTGTGGCTGGCTACCAGGCCGGCGGCAATAAACTGGCTGGAGCCGGCATAGACGCTGAGCGACATCAGCTGCCCATGCCACGGCGCCATCGGGCTGGATGCCACCAGCGTGCCGAAGATGATGCCAAAAGGCGCTGCGCCCACCAGCATGGGCAAGGTGTCGCGCGCGCCTGCGGCGAGGTTGTTCAGTGGTGTGGGTTGTGTCTGCATGGGTGGGTTGCTTGTGCTCATTGCCGTTCTCCTGTCGCTTAGCATGATACGGGGCGAAAGGGCGGCCGGCTTGTACCGGATTGCTGCTGAAGGCGGATGCCTGATGTGGGCTGCGGCAGCGCGCATGGCAGATAAGGCTGATGTTGTGCCTGCCATGCAGCTGCTGGGTGCTATCTAAAGTTACTGATATTACTGATGAGGCACTTTCTTTTTGGCTGCCCGCCGCGTTATTTTTTGATTTTAACGGGGCGTTGCCAGTTTTCTACTGTTACCTGTCTGGCGCGGGATACCGTCAGCTTGCCTTCCGGTGCATCCTTGGTCAGTGTGGTGCCCGCGCCCAGCGTGGCGCCTTTGCCCACGCGTACCGGCGCCACCAGCTGCGAATCGCTGCCGATGAAGGCGTCGTCTTCGATGATGGTGCGCGATTTGTTGACGCCGTCGTAATTGCACGTGATGGTGCCGGCGCCGATGTTGACGCGCGAACCGATCGTGGCGTCGCCGATATAGGCCAGGTGGTTGGCCTTGCTGTGCGCAGCGACCTGGCTGTTCTTTACCTCGACAAAATTCCCGATATGCACGTCTTCCGCCAGCGTTGTGCCTGGGCGCAGCCTGGCATAAGGGCCGATTTGTGAAGCCGCGCCGACAGTAGCGTCTTCTATATGGCAGAACGGTTTGATGACCGCACCAGCGGCGATGTGGGCATTGATGATGACGCAATTGGGGCCGATCTTGACGCCGTCTTCCAGCGTGACCTTGCCTTCAAATACGCAGCCTACGTCTATCGTGACGTCGCGGCCGCACACCAGGCTGCCGCGCACGTCCAGCCGTGCCGGGTCCATCAGCGTAACGCCCTGTTCCAGCAGCGCTCTGCCGATATTGGACTGGTGGATACGCTCCAGTTCGGCCAGCTGCACCTTGCTGTTAACGCCCAGCGTTTCCCACACCGCATCCGGCTGCGCGGAGACTACAGACACGCCGTCGGCAACCGCGCTGGCAACGATATCGGTCAGATAGTATTCGCCCTGCGCATTATTGTTGGACAGCTTGGCCAGCCACTGCTTCAGCTTGGCGGTTGGTGCAATCAGGATACCTGTATTGACTTCGGTAATGGCGCGCTCTGCTTCATTGGCATCTTTTTGTTCAACGATGCGCACGATCTTGCCGTCTTCCCTGACCATGCGTCCCAGGCCTGTCGGGTCCTGCATTTCGGCAGTGAGTATCGCCAGCTTGTCGGTGCCGGCTGCGGCGATCAGCCTTTGCAGGCTGGCGGCCGTGGTCAGCGGCACGTCGCCATATAGCACCAGCGTAGGTACGCTTTCATCCAGCACGGGGCCGGCCTGCGCAACGGCGTGGCCGGTGCCCAGTTGCGGTTCCTGCTTGGCAAAGCGCAGGTCATCAGCCGCAATAGTGCTTGGCACCTGTTCGCCGCCGTGACCGTAAATGACGCAGATATTGGCTGCGCGGCCATCATCGGCGCTGGATTTCAGACTACGCGCCGTATCAACAACATGCGACAGCAGCGGTTTGCCCGCCAGTGGATGCAAAACTTTTGGCAGCGCAGACTGCATGCGTTTGCCCATGCCGGCTGCAAGGATGACGACGTTCATGAATTTCCCAGAGTGAAGAGACAATGCCGAAATTTTAACATGGGGCTACTGCTGTATGGCGTGCTTTGGAGTAGGGAAAAAAAGGGGCGCAATAGTGCGCCCCCTTCGTCATCATGCTTGCTGAATTTACTGAACGTGTCAGGTCTGCAGCCAGTTGCCCTTGAAGACGATAGGTCCGGTAGGCTTGTCGGGGTTGCCTGAGCCGCCTTTCGGTTCCAGCGTCACCGCCAGCAATGGCGTTGCCTGTTCGCTCATGTATTCAGGCATAGGCAATGTTGCTGTGCCCTGTGCCGGGACCAGGCCCAGCGAGCGGACCTTGCCATCCTTGTACACTGCCCACAGTTCCAGACTCTTGTCGGAGCCAATATTCTGCGCGGCGACCATGCGTACCGTCAGCTGGCGGCGTTTGGTGTCGCCACTGATGACGGCAATCGGCTGGGCCTTGTCATCCGACAGCGTAGCCACATAACCTGTTGCCGGCAGCGTGGTTTCCACCTGCTGCTTGCTCAGCAGCACCGATACCAGCACCAGCGCCGCAGCGGTAGACACCATGCCCAGGCCGCGCCAGAAGCTCAGGTCTTCCCGCAGGTTGCGCCAGAAGGCCCAGCGGTCTTCCTGGCCGGCGGTTCTCGCGGCATGCAGGTTCAGGCGTTTTTCCACTGCCTGCCACACGCCGCTAGATGGCTGCGCGCTTTTGGCAAATTCTGCCATTGGCAGCAGGTTACCCTGCCATTGCCTGACGGCCTGCTGCAACGCATTGTCGCTGCGCAGCCAGGTCTCAAAGCGGCGGCGCGCGCCGCCGCGCAAGGTGCCCAGCACGTATTCCGAAGCCAGCTTTTGCTGCAAGTCCGGCTTGTTGGTGATATTCATGCAGCCTCCAGTTTGGCCAGGCAGGTGCGCAGCTTATCCAGCCCGCGCCGTATCCAGGTCTTGACCGTGCCCATGGGCAGTTTCATCTGCTCCGCCACTTCGCTGTGCGACAGGTCATGGTAAAAGGCTAATGCCATTGCCTGCCGGTGCAGGCCTTCCAGCTTGGAGAAGCAGCGCGCCAGCGCTTTCGCATCCTGGGTCAGTTCCAGCGACTCGATCGGGGTCGGGTCGCCGGCTTCCAGCGCATTCATTACTTCCATATCAAAGTTATCCGCATCGATTTCCACGTCGTGATCCAGTCTGCGCAACAAATCAAAGGCGCGGTTGCGCACAATGGTTGTCATCCAGGTCATGGGCGCGGCCAAACTGGCCTGATAGCTGGCGGAATTGTTCCAGATGTTGACAAAAGCTTCTTGCAACACCTCTTCTGCAAGCTCGCGCTTATTTAATATACGCAACGCGAAGCCAAACAGTTTCGGCGAACTTGCGTCATACAGCGCGCGGAATGCATTGGCGTCCTTATTTGCAACCGCCGCGAGCCAGATATGCAGCTGGCCGGAGTCTATTTTGGGAGGTATCGACAATTTTGAATCCGTTTCAGAAAAAGTGACGTATCAGATAACATTCAGGCATCATTGCATTCTACGTCGAGACTGCAGGTTTACAACTTGATTGATACGTAATGCGTTGCTGATTGGATTTATTTTTTTAGAATTTTTGTTAAATCTGGCGTAAACTAGGCATCTACCTCGCTTTTTCCTGCCGTCATCCTTTCTCCCTCTATTTCCTCTGTATCAAGACTGTTGCTGAATCTGGAATAATGTATTGCGGATTGTCGCCTTTATTGATATCTCCAAAGCCTATAGACTTCGCTCCATCGATGAGCACCACACCACGCAAGTGGAGATAGTGCGCGACTCGCCGAGGCCGTTTGCGGAATGTTCCGCGCCTGCCTGGAGTCCTCAACCTGATTTTGGAGAATGAACATGAACGCTAAACACATATTTGCAGCAGTTGCCCTGATCGCTACCGGTTCTGCTTTTGCAGGCAACTACCAGGTCGGCGGCGAAGCATACGCCAGCTTCCCTATCCCTTCGATGAGCAAAACAACAGAAGCCAAAGCAGCGCCGGCTACTGTCGCAGCAAACAGCATCAGCACTTCTACTAACGGCAAAACACGCGCTGAAGTGATCGCTGAACTGGCCCAGGCGCGTGCTGAAGGCGATACTGTTGGCGGCGCAGAATATGTTGCGGCTGCTCCAGTTGCAGCAGCACGCGTTGCTCCAGAAACTGTTAAAACTGCAACTAGCAAATAATTTGCTTTGTATGTAGCAAGGCGGCGCGGTGAATAGGCGCTGCCGGGAAAAACGAAAAAACGCCGCTTTTAGCGGCGTTTTGTTTTTGCGGTGTCAGAAACCGTGGACGAAATCCCTTGGCGGTTGCCAAGGGATTAATCGTATCAGTTAAACGTATCAGTTAAAGCTCAAGCCGCCTGCGTTGGCGTTCGCCAGCGATTTTGTCTTCAGGTTGACCGTGAAATGGTCGCTAGGCTTGGCAGAACCCAGACCCTTGAAGATCGTAAACACCTGCTTGAACTGGTTCTGGAACAGTACATGCACGGCATTCTGGTCCGAAGGCAGGTCGCCTATCTTCACGATTGCTTCCGGTGACGCCGGGAATGCTGCCATCAGCACCTTGTACTGGCTGACGCGATCTGCACCCATGTCGCGCAGTGCCAGTTCGCCGGCATACACGGTACGGTGGAAATCGCCGTAGAACTCATACGCAGTGATCTTGGCAAAATCGTCCAGCCTCAGGCCTGCTGCTGTTGCCAGCTTGTCTGCTTTCGCGGTAGCGTCGTTCCAGTCTGCTGCCAGCTGGCTGGCGGCTACCGGCGTAACGCCCGGTGTGCCTTTGGCTGCGCAGGTTGCCGTGATAGGAACAATGCCCGGTGCGTCTTTCAGCTGGGCAAGCGTGACGCCGGTTTTCAGTTGCGACAGGATCAGCATCTGCTTCGCATTCAGCGACATTGCCGCTTCCTTCATCTCACATGGCCAGTATTCATCCATGAAGCGCAGGCGCGACAGTTCGCCGAAATAATAACGCGTGAACTCGCCGTAGGATTTGGTATTGAGCACCGTATTGTCCCAGCGCTTTTTAACGTCCGCATCCGCCGTACTGCCTTGCAGGTAGCCGTATTCGGTCTGGTACAACGGGAACAGCTCGTTATAGCGGGCCACGGTGTTCAGGCCTACCGTCTGCACATCAACCGTATCCTTATCCTTGTACGACACAATCTTGTACGCCGCGCCGAAGACGGCGAGCGATGGGGATTGCACGTTGGCGAGGTAGTTGCCGGCAGCGTCAGAATAGTCATTGGTACCGTTGAAATGCATGTGGCCGCCAATATGCAGTTGCAGACCGCTGGCTGCGACTGCTGCGGTGGTCGCAGCTTCCGGCACGCGGGTAACCTGGAATGCGCCCGGCTTGAATACGGCCTTCATCGCACTGGTCTGGTTCGCGTAAAAATCCATCGTTGGATAATGAGAGAACGCCATCAACTGCTTGCCCTGTGCCTTGGCGCGTGCGGTGACGGTCTTGATCCAGTCCATCAGATGTTTTTTATGCGTCAGCACCTTGTTCCAGCCGGCATCCCCGGCGCCGGTGTACCCCTTGAAACTCTTAGGATTCGCCGGGTCGAAACTGGCGTTTGGCACGTAGACGTTGGCGTCGATGGACAGCAGCCACAAGCCTTTAACAGGCTCCACCAGATAGCTGGCGTCAGTCAGCGTGCCGCATTTGGTATAGGGTTTACCCGCAGCCAGTTCACCGGCCGCCTTGTAGCTGCCGCCTTCGCCTTCGGCGCAGATTTCAAACTGGCGGTTTTTCAGGTCGCTGTTGATAACGGCAGCGTCGTATGTGTAATTACCGCCGCTATAGCTGCTGAAAGGCGTTTCCCAGTACAGATCGCTCTTGTTTGGCATGAAGCCGAACTGGCCCAGTTTGGCGATCAGGCTTTCATAGCCCAGTTCTTTCAGCTGGTCGGTGCAGACCACGGTAGGGTCATTGGCCTTGCACGCGGCATTGCCGGTGGCGTAAACCTTCTGTTCCTTGCCGTCCTTGGTCAGGAAATCGTTCTTGCCGGCTTCATTGTCGTCAAACGGTTCATTAGGGTCATGGTTGCCCGGTGCGATAAAGAAGCGCATGCCCTTTGCCTGGTATTCCTTGAGGATGTCTGCAATGCCGTCGATGTTGATAGGCTGTGCATCATCGGAATAATCGCCCGGCAATGCCACCAAGCGTATGCCCTTTGCAAAGGCGTCATCCAGCGCGGCGCGGAAGGCGAAATAGTTTTCGTTGAACAGGCGCGTGGACGTCAGCTGCGCATACATCGTGCGGATCGTGGCGTTTTTGCCGTCTTTGGTAGGAATGCCGGCAAACTGTGTGCTTTTGAAATCGCCGTAGACGTTTTCAAAATGCACGTCAGTCATGAAGGCGACGCTAGGGGCCGGGTCAGGGGTGGTAACCGGTGGGTTGACCGGCGGCGTAACCGGCGGAGCGTCATTGCTGCTGCCGCAGCCTGCTATCAGCAAGGTGGAAAACGCCGCGGCTGCATAGGCCGGGCGTCCAAGGATTTTCTTCATCTTCAGCTCCAGAGGCCGGCAAGGGAAGCTGCCGGCAGGTTATTGTTGGAATGGAGTGAATATTTTTACATCTCAATATGACATCGTTGTTACTTAGCAGAAATAGTAAGTTACTTAATGATATATATTGGAGGAAACATTTTTTGTGAGCGAAAGAATAAATAATTTTGACAAAAAAATATTATTCACCTCGTTTTTGATAATAGAATGTCTATAAATTCAGTGCTTTGCACTGTTTGAATAAAGGACATGGTTTGATGCTCGATTTGACGGTTCATGCAAGATTTGCCGAGTATCCGGTCTGGATCGCCATGGCGGCGCTGTACCTGATGCTGGGGATTTGCTCCATTGCCGTCGGCATCGCGACCCGCGCTTCGCCGGGCAGCCAGCTGCGCAGCCAGGTGTATGCGTGGTGGCTGATCTTTCCTTTCGTCAGCCTCTGTATCTTCCTTTATCCGTTCGGTCCGCTGCTGCTGATGCTGCTCATTTCCGGACTGGCGGTGCATGAGCTGGTCACGCATGATAGCGGCCACGGGGACAGGCACGCGTTGTTCCGCCTGACATGCCTGCTGATGCTGGCGCTGGTGCTGGGGCTGACATACCGGCAGCCGGGTAGCGCCTCCTTGCTGGCAGGGCTGGTGCTTGCACAGTTGCTGGTGTTTGTTTTCCGGCGCGATAGCCGGCAACTGCTGCTGTTGTTGTTCTTTGTGTGTTGCTGCGGCCTCAGCTTTCTGATCCAGTTCACGCAGCTGCCTTTTCCGGCGCAGACCAACCTGGCCTGGCTGTTCTATTTGTTTGCGCTGACGGCGTTGAATGATATTGCGCAGTTTGTCAGCGGTAAATGCTTCGGCAGGCAAAAAATCGCGCGCCGCATCAGCCCCAACAAGACCTGGCAGGGGCTGGCCGGTGGTATCGCAGTGTGCGTGCTGGTGTCCGCGCTGCTGGGCAGCTATCTGCAGCTGGCCAGCTTGCCTTACCTGATATCGATTGCGGTATTGCTTTCGCTGGGCGGGTTTGCCGGAGACCTGCTGTTTTCGGCCGGCAAGCGCTATCTGCAGATCAAGGATTATTCGCAGCTGATACCGGGCCACGGCGGCATACTGGACCGCGTGGACAGCCTGGTTGTCACTGCACCTTTGCTGTATCAGCTGATCTATTTCTCACACACAGGATATCTTCAATGAGCGTTACGCCACCGCAAGCTTGGACAGTCACCGAATCAGGATTTGACAGCGTGGACCAGACCCGCCTGTTCTACCGCTGCTGGAAGCCGGCCGCACAGGCGGCGTCCGTCAGCAAAATTGCGCCGCAGCGGGTGCTGGTGTTCCTGCACAGGGGGCACGAGCATTCCGGCCGCATCCAGCCGCTGGTGGAGCAGCTGGCCGGCGAAAACGACTGGGCCTTTGCATGGGACGCGCGCGGCCACGGCTATTCTCCCGGCGAGCGCGGCGACGCACCGGGTTTTGATATCCTCGTGCAGGACTTTAATGCCTTCATCACGCATATCCAGCAGACCTGCGGCGTGCCAGCGGAAAACATATTGGTCGTTGCCAACAGCGTTGGGGCCGTTATCGCAGCCACATGGCTGCACGATTATGCACCGCGGGTGCGCGGCGTCATCATGGCGGCAGCCGCCTTTGAGATCAAATTGTATGTGCCGTTTGCCAAGGCAGGCCTGCGCTTTGCAACTTGTTTCAAGCCGGACCTGTTTGTCACCAGCTATATACGTTCATCAATGCTGACGCATTCCAAGGCGCAGGCGCTGGCCTACGATCAGGATCCGTTAATTGCAAAAAGCATTTCGGCCCGTGTGCTGTTGGGCCTGGCGGATACGGCGAAACGTGTGGTGCAGGATGCCGGCGCGATAGACGTGCCGGTACTGATGCTGGTTGCGGGCAAGGATTTTGTCGTACAGCAGGCGCCGCAGAAACAGTTTTTTGATCGCCTGTCTTCGACGCTGAAGCGCTATGTGCTGATCAAGGACAGCTTCCATGCGATTTTTTACGAAGAGCAGACCGCGCAGGCAATTGAGGCGTCCAGACAGTTCATTGAAGAATGTTTTGCTCTCGCTCCGGCGCGCGCCGAACGCTACCATGCGGCAGACAGCCAGGGTTTCAGCGCCACCCAGTACGAAGAATTAAAGCAGGGGAAATTGGGCAACCCGGTCAGCGATATCTTCTTCGGCATACAGCGTGTGATGCTGGGTTCCGTCGGCCACCTGAGCGAGGGCATGAAGATAGGCTTGCAGCACGGCTTTGATTCCGGTACGTCGCTGGATTACGTGTACCGCAACCAGGCACAGGGCCGCATGCTGATAGGCAAGAGCATAGACCGCGGTTACCTGGATGCGATAGGCTGGCGCGGCATACGGCAGCGCAAGATGCAGTTGCAGCAGACGCTGTCCGACCTGATCGCGCAACACCCGGCCGACCGGCCTTTGCGCATCCTGGATATTGCCGCTGGCGCCGGCCGTTATGTGCTGGAAACTGTCAAACGTTTCCAGGACAGGGACATCCACGTTACGCTGCGCGATTACCTGCCGCACAATCTGGAAGAGGCCAGGCAACTGGCCGCGAAGCTCAATGTCAGGCAGCCGGTGGACTATCAGTGCCGTGATGCATTTGTCGAAGAAAGTTATCCGGCCAGTGAAGGCCCTTACGATATCGTTATCGTGTCTGGCTTGTATGAGCTGTTCAGCGAAAACGCGCTGATCATGCGTTCATTGCAGGGCATAGCGCGCCAGCTGAGGCCGGGCGGGCATCTGATCTACACGGGCCAGCCATGGCACCCACAGCTGGCAATGATTGCCAAGACGCTGACCAATCATCAGGGCACGCCATGGATCATGCGTCCCAGGCCGCAGGCTGAAATGGATGCGCTGGTGGCCGGCATAGGCACACGGAAAATTCGCACGCAGATAGGCATAGCGGGTATTTTTACCGTGTCGGTAGCGCAGCTGACGCCGTCCCTTACCGTGGTGGAGACTGCTACGGCGCAGGAGCTAGCGCCAGCCGCAGCCGGTTGATGACCGTGCAGGCAGCCAGCAACAGCACCAGCGCCAGCAGGCTATTCAGCCACAACGGCGCAAGCTGGAAATAGGCAAGTAGCGCCAGCAAACCGAAGGCAAAGGCGCGGTCGCTCTTGCCCATGGGCCCGTCGAAACGGCGGGCCGTTCCCACCAGCACTGCGGCCACGCCGGCAAATTCCGCCAGCAACGCAAGCACGACGGTGACAACCAGCAGCGGTGCGGCGATGCCGGGCAGCAGCGCAAACGGCAGATACAAGGCCGCATCGGAAATCTGGTCACATAATTCGTTCAGCAAGGCGCCGAGCCGGGTTTTGTTGCCGGTCGCATTGGCCAGCATGCCGTCAATTGCGTTCATTGCCATGCGCAGCAGCATCGCAAACGGGAAGGCCGCCCACAGCCAGCGGTTTTGCGCGGCCTGGCCAAAATAGGCAAGTGCCGCGCCAAACAGTAACGACAAGGACATCGCCAGCAGCGTAATCTGGTTGGGGCTGATGCCGCTGCGTATCAGCGCGTTCAGCAAGGGCGCCAGCAAGCGCTGGAAGCCGGGTTTGAGTTGGTAGATGGACGGCATTATTGTTCTATGTTTTGCTCGGTACTGTTAAGGGTATGCCTGGCCAGCAATATACAACGGCTGTAACCCATGGCGCAATGCAGGTAGACGTTATGGCCGGCAGCAAGCTCTTGCCGGATGGAGATCGTAATGGCTGCGATGACACCGGCATCCGGCGGCACCAGGTCCAGCAGCGGAAAGTGCCGGTAGGCGGCTGAGCGCAAACTGGGTGTTTCACTGAGTTCAGCGCTGAGATCGACGATGATGCAGTCGGCGGGCAGTTCGCGCGCCTGGCGGGCATTCAGCCGGCGGCCTATCCATAAATAGTCCCCAGCTTTCAAGACTGGCGCCCGGCGGCGCTCACGGTACTGCACTGCATGCCATGTCAGCCGGTAGCCTGTCAGGTAAGGGAAATACAATAGCCAGGTCAGCAGGCCATGGCGTCCGGCTTGTTTGTTTAGAAAATGCCGGTCGCGGCGGAGATAGGCCAGGCTGACCAGCGACAGGCTGAAACACAGGTAAGCGGCCAGCCAGCTATGCCATGCCAGCACGCCGGTCTGCAACGCAATCGCTGCCGCCATCGCATAATAAAAAGCGACCTTTGGCTGATTACCACCGGGCCGCACCAGGCAGATCGCGGCTATGCCGAGCATCGCGCCTGTTACCACATCCAGCAGATGATGCTGGTAGGTGAACAGCGTGGATATCGCCACCAGCCCCAGGCATGCTGCAAGCAGTAGGCGTGCCGCACTGTGTCTGAGTGTGGGGGACAGCGATTGCCAGAAGATGACGCAATAGGCTACATGCAGCGACGGTAGCTGGTTATAAGGCTTGTCCAATAGCGACAGAAACTGGAACAGCCCCGCCAGCAGCGGCATATTCACAGCAGGCCTTTGAAGGCTGAATTGCAGCGGATAGATGACAAAAACCAGCGACGCACCTACCGTGCACAGCAAGACCCGCTGGCTCAATACGCTGAGCTCGCTGCTCGTGCATACGCGCAGGAAGCTCCACACAAAAAAAATGCCGGAACTCAGGTAGGGAATGATCATCCACGGTAAAAATGGCGTGGAAGCCTCGAACGGCAGTGCGATATGGCGGATAATACCAAGTTGCTGCGCCAGCGAGTTCGCCGCCAAGTAGCACAGCGAGAATGCCAGCATGTTCAGCATGAAATGCCACAGGCGCTGCGGCGTGTTTGCTTTTTCCAACGATGCTGTCAAATGATTTCCCGGAGGTTGCCGAATTGCCCCACATTGCTCCAAAGCCTGTCCGCGCGCGCATGTGTATGCTGCCGATTCTAACATCATGACGCTGCCGAAAATACATGCGCAGATGCACGGAGAAAAGTACCGGCGCTGTCTGGTGATGGCCGGCGGCGGTTTCCGTTTTGGGTATTATCTGGGCATCTATGCGGCCTTGCGCGAGCTGGACAAGGAGCCCGACCTGCTGCTGGCCAGCTGCGGCGGCGCGATTGCAGCTGCCGTCATCCAGGCGCTGCCGGACGATGCCCGCCGCAAGGACTGGATCAGCTCGCCGGATATGTATCGCTTCTGGCTGAGCCTGGGGCCGAACCGCAACGCCAGCATAGTCCGCTCGCTGATAGGCGCGCTGAACCGAAAATTTCTGGTCAGCGGCGCGCACCGCATTCCGGACCTGTTTGACGATTACCTGTTTGAAGTGCCTGCCGAGCTACCGCTGCCCGTGCTTTCGGGGCAGGCAGGCGATACTCCCGACGTCGCCATCATCGCCGGCAAGCTGCTATACAGTCAAAGCGAGGTAGGACAACCGAGGCTGGGTCGCAAGCTTTTTGCCGAGACGGTGTTTTGTTCAGAGCGTGCGGCAGGGCTGCTGCAGGGAATGCAATCGCCGTTGAGTGACCATGGCAAAGGCGAGGAAAGGGGTGACAGAAAAGGCGGCGGCAATGCGATTGCGCCGGCCATTGTGACCGATACTGCCATGCCGGTCGGCCCTGCCGTGCGGGCGTCTATCTCCGACATGTTCTATTTTCGCTGCCACAGTTACCAGTCAGTCGACTATATAGGCGGCGTGATCGACCTGTTCCCTATTGAAGTAGCGTCCGCGCTGGCCGACAAGGTCGTCATGGAGCTGAAGGGGCCTTATGACAATGCGTTTTCCATACCTGCGCTGAGGGCGGTGCTGGGCATACACGGCAACCACAGATTAAACGACGTGCTGCGGCAGCCGGCGGAAATGTGGGTCGATACATCTGACATGCGGACTGCGCTGACGCAGCATCAGGTGCAGAAAAAATTAGCCCTGCGTCGCAACCGCATAGAGCTGGTCATGCCTGCCAGTTATGAAGACTATGTGCAGATGATAGACGCGCAGTGGCAGTTCGGCTATCGCCGCGGGCTGGCGGCACACGCGCGGCCACCGGGCTGATCCATGCCGGGCAGAGAGAAAGGACGTATGAGAATACTGATCATAGGCGGTACCAGCGGCATAGGCTGGGCGGTAGCGAAGCGCTACCTGCGCGCCGGGCATGAAGTTGCCGTCTGCGGCAGGGATCTGCAACGTCTGCAGGCCGTGCTGGAAAACGCAAATGCAAATGAAAATGCAGGCGCAAGGCTGGCCAGCTATGAACTGGATATTAATGATCGCACCGCACTGGCCGCTGCGCTGGACGACTTTACGTCAGCCGGCCCGCTGGACCTGCTGCTTGTCTGCGCGGGTTTTTATTTCAACAGCCGGCATCACCAGCTGGATAAAACCGTCACGCTCCGCATGCTGCAGACCAATATTTCCGGGCTGGCGCATGCGTTTGAACTGGCGGCAAACAAGATGCTGGCACAAGGCTCGGGCCAGCTCGCAGCAATTTCTTCGGTAGCCGGGCTGTTGAAGGATTATCCGGGCGCATCGCTCTATAGCGCATGCAAACGCTCGGTGCTGAACCTGTGCGACAGCTATCGCATCGGCTTGGCGCCTTTCTCCATCAGCGTCACTGCCATCGTGCCCGGGTATGTCAATACAGAAAAACTGCGCCAGCTGAACGGCGGCGATGCCAGCCGCAAACCCTTCATCCTGTCCGAAGAGGCCGCTGCCACGCTTATCGTAGATGCGATACAGAAACGCATGCCGGTGTGCGTGTTTCCATGGCAGATGCGCTGGCTGATCCGCATGCTGAACTGGCTGCCCTCATCGCTGCTGGGGCTAAGGCGATAGACCACATCGTGCAGATTCATGCTGCGGCACAGCATGAATCTGCACTGACACACCCCTGGCAAGCGAAGTGAAATCTCTGTTAAGCTTGGTTTGCACACCACCACACAAAGGGGTAAGCAACATGAGCCAGGACACCACTCTGAAGCTGCATGTACCGGAGCCTACCGGCAGGCCGGGACAACAAACAGATTTTTCTTTCCTTCACCTTGCGCCTGCAGGGGAAGTGCGGCGGCCCGCGATAGACGCAGCGCCGGCCGATACCAGCGACCTTGCCTACACGCTGATCCGCGTGCTGGACAAGGACGGCAATGCCGTCGGCCCGTGGGCGCCAAAACTCAGCGCGGAACTACTGCGCGAGGGCATGCTGGCAATGCTGAAGACGCGGGTTTTCGACTCGCGCATGGTGATTGCCCAGCGTCAAAAAAAAATGTCTTTCTACATGCAGAGCCTGGGCGAAGAAGCAATAGGCTCCGCGCATGCGCTGGCATTGCGCGATGGCGACATGTGTTTCCCCACCTACCGGCAACAAAGCATACTGATGGCGCGCAAGGTGCCGCTGGTAGAGCTGATCTGCCAGTTGCTGTCCAATGAGCGCGATCCGCTGAAAGGGCGGCAGTTGCCTGTGCTGTATTCGGTGCGCGACGCCGGCTTTTTTACGATCTCAGGCAATCTGGCGACGCAGTTCGTGCAGGCGGTAGGCTGGGCCATGGCGTCGGCCATCAAGGGCGACAGCAAAATCGCTTCCGGCTGGATAGGCGACGGCTCCACTGCTGAATCCGATTTCAATACCGCGCTAACCTTCGCCCATGTGTACCGCGCGCCGGTGGTGCTGAATGTGGTCAATAACCAGTGGGCCATTTCCACTTTCCAGTCTTTCGCCGGCGGCGAAAGCACGACCTTTGCCGCGCGCGGTATCGGCAGTGGCATCGCGTCACTGCGGGTGGACGGCAATGATTTCCTGGCCGTGTATGCGGCGTCGCAATGGGCCGCTGAAAGGGCGCGCAGCAACCTGGGGCCGACGCTGATCGAATGGGTCACCTATCGTGCGGGGCCGCATTCCACCTCGGACGATCCGTCACGCTACCGGCCTGCGGACGACTGGGCGCACTACCCGCTCGGTGATCCAATCGCACGCTTGAAGCAGCATATGATCCTGCAGGGCATCTGGTCGGAGCAGGAACACGAGGACACGCGCAAGGCACTGGAGGCCGAAGTCATCGCCGCGCAGAAAGAGGCGGAGCGCTACGGTACGCTGTCCAATGGCCACATCCCCAGTGCGGATTCTATGTTTGAAGACGTGTACAAGGAAATGCCCGCCCATTTGCGCGACCAGCTCAGCCAGGTCAAACACTTGCAAGCCTGACCCATAACAACAAGACAGGAGACCAGGATGGCGACATCGATGACGATGATACAGGCGCTGCGCTCAGCCATGGACGTGATGCTGGAGCGCGATAACAATGTAGTGATATACGGCCAGGACGTCGGCTATTTCGGCGGTGTGTTTCGCTGTACCGAGGGTTTGCAGGCCAAGTACGGCAAGTCGCGCGTATTCGATGCGCCGATTTCGGAAGGCGGCATCGTCGGCACGGCGGTAGGCATGGCAGCTTACGGCCTGAGGCCGGTGGTGGAGATACAGTTTGCCGATTATTTTTATCCGGCGTCGGACCAGATCGTTTCCGAAGCAGCGCGGCTGCGTTACCGGTCCGCAGGCCAGTTCACCGCATCGATGACGATACGCATGCCTTGTGGCGGTGGCATCTACGGCGGGCAGACCCACAGCCAGAGCCCAGAAGCTTTGTTCACGCATGTGTGCGGGCTGCGCACAGTCATGCCTTCCAATCCTTATGATGCAAAGGGACTGCTGATTGCCGCGATAGAAAACGACGATCCGGTTATCTTCCTGGAACCCAAGCGCCTGTATAACGGCCCGTTTGACGGCCACCACGACCGGCCCGTCGTGCCCTGGACTAACCACAGGCTGAGCCAAGTGCCGGAAGGCTATTATTCGGTGCCGCTGGAGTCTGCTTCAATATTCCGCAGCGGTGAAGATCTGACAGTCATCACTTACGGCACCATGGTCTATGTGTCCGAAGCGGCCGCGCAGGAAGCCGGCATTGATGCCGAAATCATCGACCTGCGCAGCATCTGGCCGCTGGATTTGGACACCATTATCAACTCGGTCAAGAAAACCGGCCGCTGCGTTGTCGTGCATGAAGCTACGCGCACCAGCGGCTTTGGCGCGGAGTTGACGGCGCTGGTTCAGGAACATTGCTTCTACCATCTGGAAGCACCGATAGAACGGGTGGCCGGCTGGGATACACCTTATCCGCATGCGCAGGAATGGGCGTATTTCCCTGGCCCGGACCGCGTAGGTGAGGCACTCAAACGCGCAATGGAGGCCTAGATGAGTCTGCATATAATCAAGGTGCCCGATATAGGCGAGGGCATAGCGGAAGTAGAACTGGTCGCCTGGCATGTACAGCCCGGCGACATCGTGACGGAAGACCAGGCGCTGGCCGATGTGATGACTGACAAGGCGAATGTCGAGATACCGTCGCCGGTAGCTGGCAAGGTCATCGCGCTGGGTGGGAAACTGGGCGAACTGGTGTCGGTGGGTTCTGAACTGATCAGCATAGAAACGGAAGCGGACGAAAAAAGTCCTGTCGCACAACAGGAAACACCGGCTGCTGCTGCACCTACTCCCGCTCCTGCATCCTTGCCGGTTGCCGCTCCCGCATCGATATCGCCTCAGCCCGTATCCATGCAAAAGCCGGTGGTCGCAACACCTTCTACTGCTACGGCCACACCCGCCACAAATGCGACTAATAAACCACTGGCTTCGCCCGCTGTGCGTCAACGCGCGCGCGAGCTGGGCATCGATCTGCATCAGATAAAGGCGGCGGACGGGCGCATTACGCATCAGCATCTGGATGCGTTGTTGACCGGTAAGTCTGCCGGTACTGGTCACGGTAACCACAGTGCGTATCAGCAAAGGGACGATGAGCAGGTAATGCCCGTCATCGGGCTGCGCCGCAAGATTGCGCAAAAGATGCAGGAATCCAAACGCCGCATTCCGCATTTCACCTATGTAGAAGAGGTGGACGTCACTGAAATAGAAGCACTGCGCGCGCAGTTGAATACTCGCTGGGGCGAGCAGCGCGGACGTCTGACCTTGTTACCGTTGCTGATGCGCGCCGTGGTGCTGGCCGCACAACGCTATCCTCAGGTGAATGCGCTGTTTGATGACGAAGCGGGAAAACTGACGCGCTACGGCGCTACGCATATAGGCATTGCCACGCAGACTGATAACGGTCTGGTCGTGCCAGTGGTGCGCCATGCGGAGGCACGTGACTTGTGGTCCAGCGCCGCCGAAGTCGCGCGGCTGGCGCAGGCTGCGCGCAACGGCCATGCGACCAGGGAAGAGCTGTCCGGCTCCACCATCACCATCACCAGCCTGGGTGCGCTGGGCGGCATTGTATCGACGCCTGTTATCAACCACCCCGAAGTGGCGATTGTCGGCGTCAACCGTATTGTATTGCGGCCCATGATCATCGGCGGCGCTGTCGTGCCGCGCAAGATGATGAACCTGTCGTCTTCATTTGATCATCGTGTTGTGGACGGTTCCTACGCGGCAGAGTTTATCCAGGCGGTGCGTTCCTATCTGGAACATCCGGCGACGCTATTTGTGGAGTGACAGCAGCATCGCGGCCGTGTTTGAAAAGCGTTCGCTGAGCCTGCTCCAGAATCAGATTTTCTGTTGTTGACGAGGCCGGTGAACGTCGGCAATACTCTGTAACAACAGGAGTCCGTGACAGTATTGTGCAATGCCGGAACAACGTTCTCCTTACGACCAATTTGGATGATGGAGAATCCCCCGCAATGGACAACGGCGCTTTAGATTTTGCAAACATCGAACACCCTATTGATCCACAGATACGCACGGAAATCGAGGCGACGCTGGCCAGGGTAGAGCGCGACAATGCGGTGAAGGTGCTGTTTGCCTGCGAATCAGGTAGTCGTGGCTGGGGTTTTGCATCACCGGACAGTGACTATGATGTGCGCTTTATTTACGTTAATCCTCTGGACTGGTATCTGACGGTATTTCCCGAGCGCGACGTGATTGAGTTGCCTATCAATGAGGTGTATGACGTCAGCGGCTGGGATTTGCGCAAGGCGCTGGGTTTGCTCAGGAACGGTAACGCTACGCTGGTGGAATGGCTGTCTTCACCGGTTGTGTATTTTGCGGACAAACAATTCCTGACAGAGGTACAGGCCGCCGCGCAGCTGGTCCACCGCCCAGAACGTTCGTTCTATCACTACCTGCACATGGCAAGGAAAAATTACCGCGAACACCTGACAGGTGAAATGGTGCGTCTGAAAAAATATCTGTATGTGCTGCGGCCATTGATGGCTTGCCTGTGGATAGAACAGCAGCGCGGACCGGTGCCCATGCGTTTCCAGGATCTGGTCGATACCCTGATTACCGATACCAGTTTGAAAACGGCCATCGCTGAACTGCTGATCATCAAGCGCAGGGCTTCAGAATCCGAGCATGGCCTGGCCATGCCCGAAATCAATCGTTTTCTTGAGTTCCACCTGGAACGGCTGTCAGATGTTGCTGCGCCGGAAAAAGGGGAAGGACTGGATTTTTCCGTGCTGGACCGGCTGCTGAAGGACACCGTTCTTCGCAGCGGGCGACAAGGTTTTTAGCGGTATCACCTTCCTAGTCGCCGTTGCCGGGACTGCTACCAGCCCAATTGCTTGAACAGCACCGGTGCGCGATCCAGCCTGGACAGGATAGCGTCCGGCGTGTAGTCGGGCAAAGGTATGCGAGCCGTGCCGCGGTCTATCCACACACAGCGGAAACCGATGTCGCGCGCCGCCTGCAAATCCAGGTGCGGGCTGGCGCAGATGTGGATAACGTCGTCTTTGCTGATGCCCAGCGCCTTGTGCGCATGTTCAAAAATCGCGCGTGTGGGTTTATAGGCTTGCGCCTGCTGGGCCGAGATCACGCGATCGATATGCCCGCCCATCTGCGCTACATTGCCCGCGATGATGTCGTCATCGGTGTTGGACACGATGCAAAGTTTGAAACCCATCTTTTTTAGCTGCGCCAGCGCCGGCACCACCTCCTGGAACGGCGGCATGGCGGAGATGCTGGATGTCAGTATTTCTATGTCGTCCGGTTTATAGTCCAGACCCAGTTCCTTCATTGCCATTTCCAGCGCGCTTCCGGCGACGTCGCGGAAGGAACGGTGCGGTTTCTGGGTTTCCAGTTCGTGCTCATAGGCGTCGTATACGCGTATCAGTTTTTCTACCGATACGGGTGTGCCGTTATGTCGCGCGAGTATGCGCTCTACTGCATTAACGAGTCCTTCATCCCACTGTATCAGCGTGCCGTAGCAGTCGAAGGTTAGCCATTCCGGCTTGTTTCCAAAATTGTTCATCATCAGTTCCATTTCTAAAAAGGGGTGGTCCGGCGGCTGCCCGATATCAGGCAAAATTCGGACAAAAATCAGGCCAGTGTGCGGCGCAGCGCGGAAAAGAAAAGTTCGGATTGCAGGCGCTCGCCCTGCGTCTGGGCTGCTACCCTCTGTGCTAGCGCGTCGTCCACGGGCAGCAGCTTGCGTCCGGTGGACATAGCCAGCACCTGCACTTGGCATGCGCGTTCCAGGTAATACAGATCGTCATACGCATGGTCTACCCGGTCACCGCACACCATGACGCCGTGGTTGCCCATGAAAATCACTTCTGCGCCCTGCATAGCATTGGCAATGCGCTCGCCTTCCGCCATATCCAGCGCCAGGCCGTTGTAGCTGGCGTCGACAGCGATGCGCCCTGCATAGCGCATGGCATTTTGCGATAGGCCGGTATGTAGACCGCGCTCTTCGGTCAAGGTCAGCGCGGTCGCGTACGGCATATGGGTATGTAGCACGCATTTCTTACGGGCGATGCGGTGTACGGCGGCGTGGATGAACATCGCTGTCGGTTCTACTTCATGGATGCCGGCCAGCTTGCGCCCGTCTGCATCGATCAGCACGATGTCGTCCGCCTGTACTTCGCCCCACATCAGGCCGCGCGGGTTCAGCAGGAACAGGTCTTCACGTTCCGGCAACAGCACGCTGAAGTGGTTGCACACGCCTTCCGCCAGGCCATGGTGCGCAGCGGCGCGCAAAGCCAGCGCAAGATCGGCGCGCAACGCCGTTACTGCAGGCGAGTGGTAGGTTGCTTCAATAAAATCCGGTGAGTAATCCATGGCTAATCTCTCGTGAATAAAAAGTACAGAGCAAATTCGGCAAAGCAGCGGGCAAGTTCCCGCGCTTGCGCGGGCTCAGACCATTCGCCGGGTGGGCCGATGGTTTCATTATAATTCAAAATTGCTGATTGTCGACAATCAGCAAAATGAAAATAATTCATCGATAATTCACCGATAGTTGTTTTTTGATTAAATACTTGCTTGAAAGCGCGTTGCCGGTAGCGGTAACTTATTTAAAGAATAAGTTACCGCTCAACATAGTGGGGTCATCAGTGCGCGCGCTAAAGCCCGTTGCCGAAACTCAGTTCCAGCGATGCTTCAGAAGGGTTGATATGCTTGAAATGGTCAACCAGTGCGCGGCCTTCGATCAGATTGTGGGCTGCAGCGATGGACGCGGCTTTTTCCGGGTCGCGCGCCAGGATGGCGGCAACCAGCGGCGCATGCTGGCTGACGACTTCGTCCGCCGACTTTAGCAAGGCATCTGAAGGTGCGATGTACATGCGGATTTGATGTTCCAGCGCCAGATATTGCTGTTTCAGGCGCGCATGGCCAGAGATGCTGATGATTTCCTTGTGCAGTGCAAAGTCGGCATCGGCCACGGTGTCCAGCTTGCCTGCGGCTGCCGCCGCTTGCAGCTTTTGTAATGCGCTTTCCAGCCGGCCGCTGTCCTGCTCTTTCAGATTAGCGGCTGCCAGCCGCGCCGCCAGCGTTTCCAGCGAACTGCGCAAGGTATACAGCTCCCACGCGCCGCGCGCCGTCAGCGCGACGACGCTCCAGCCGGTATAAGGAGCCTGTTCGACCAGCCCTTCTCCCACCAGCCGTGTCAGTGCCGAACGTATGGTGCCGCGCGACAGGTTCATTTCTTCCGACAGCCTGATTTCGGTAATGCGCGAGCCGGCCGCCATATCGCCGGAAATGATACGGCTGCGTATGGCGTCCGCCGCCTGCACTTCCAGGCTGCGTTTTTCTATGTGGTGCGAAGCGTCCATCAAGTCCCGGGATACTGGTGATTAATTTTGACCTTGGTCTTCACTTCAGTCTTCATCGCGGACATGCAGTTTGATGACGCTGCCGCCGTCCACTGGGGTAGCGCAAGGTTCGTCGTCAAAGGCGATATCGCCTGCAGCATTGGCAACGCCGTCTACCTTCAGGCCGGTGAAGCCGAACAGGTCCGTATCCATCAAATGCGAAGGCACGACGGTGGACAGCGAGGAGAAGATGCTTTCCACGCGGCCTGGGAATTTCTTTTCCCATTCGCGCATCAGGCCCTTGATCTGCTTGCGCTGCAGGTTCTCTTGCGAGCCGCACAAGTCGCAGGGGATGATGGGAAATTTCTTGACCTGCGCATAGCGCTCGGAATCTACTTCTTTCACGTAGGCCATAGGGCGAATGACAATATGTTTGCCGTCATCGGATTGCAGCTTGGGCGGCATGCCCTTCAGCTTGCCACCGAAGAACATGTTGAGGAAAAAGGTTTCCAGGATATCGTCGCGATGATGGCCCAGCGCAATCTTGGTCGCTCCCAATTCATCCGCAACGCGGTACAGGATGCCGCGCCGTAGCCGCGAGCACAGCGAGCACGTGGTCTTGCCCTCCGGGATCAGGCGCTTGACGATACTGTAAGTATCCTGATTCTCGATATGAAAAGGGATGTCCAGCTTGCTCAGGTAGGCCGGCAGGATGTCGGCCGGGAAGTTCGGCTGCTTCTGGTCCAGGTTGACGGCGATGATGTCGAAATTGATCGGCGCGCGCTGGCGCAGCGTCATCAGGATATCCAGCAGTGCATAGCTGTCCTTTCCGCCGGACAGGCACACCATTACCTTGTCGCCTTCTTCTATCATGTTGAAGTCGCCGATGGCCTGGCCGACCTGGCGGCACAGGCGCTTGTGCAGTTTAT
>JAYSKH010000460.1:0-1509 GCA_043726505.1 Undibacterium sp.
CCGCCGATGTCAATGCTTTTGAAGATGCGGGTGGCCCGGTGTTTGTCATACGCGAACTGTTGTCGGCTGGGCTGATGCACGCCGATGTCAAGACCGTCTATGGTTCTGAAGGTCTGGCATCGCATGTGTCGCGCCCGGTATTGACGGAGGACAGCAAAGTCAAATGGCAGGCTCTGCCGGAAGTATCGACCAACCGTGATGTGGTGCGTAATGTCACAGAACCGTTTGCGCCTACCGGAGGGCTGCGCCTGCTGGACGGCAATATCGGTCGCGCCATCGTGAAGGCATCTGCCGTGCCGGAAGATGCATGGATCATCCGCGCACCGGCCAAGGTATTCGATTCGCAAGACGCGCTGGTCGGCGCCTACAAGGCAGGCCAGCTGAACATGGATTTTGTTGCCGTGGTGATCTTCCAGGGCCCGCAGGCAAACGGCATGCCGGAGCTGCACCACTTCACGCCGGTACTGGGCAGCCTGATGTCGGCCGGCTACAAGGTCGCATTGGTGACGGACGGCCGCATGTCCGGCGCTTCCGGCAAAGTGCCGGCGGCGCTGCACGTCAGTCCAGAAGCCGCACAGGGCGGCCATATCGCCAAAGTGCAGGATGGCGACATCGTGGAACTGAATGTGCATACCGGTGAGTTGCGCGCGCTGGTGTCTGAGGCCGAGTGGGTGGCGCGTCCGTTGCGCCGTGTCGGCGCTGACTCCAGCCACGGTTATGGCCGCGATCTGTTCGTTGCGCAGCGTCGTGTGGTGACAACGCCGGAGCAGGGCGCTTCCACCTTGTTTATCGACTGAAAACAGTTATTCAGCACGTCATTTTCAAAAAGCTAAAATTTTTTTCGCAAGCCCCAGAACGATAGAAAACGAACCGAGACTGACATGAGCGCAATCAAACTGAGCAAGCAAGACATTATCAAGCAGCTGGAACAACTCCGCGTGCTGCCTATCCTCGTAACCAACGATGTAGAGCAGGCGATACGCTGTGTGAAGACGCTGGCTGAGAACGGTCTGCCGGCGGTGGAGATTACGCTGCGCACGCCGGATGCGCTGACGGTATTGCGTGAAGTGGTCAAGGCCTGCCCGGAGGTCACTGTGGGCGCGGGTACGATATTGACGCCGGCGCAGCTGGATGCGGTGCAGGAAGCCGGCGCCACCTTCGGCATCAGCCCTGGCATTACACCAGTGCTGGCGCGCGCGGCTGCCGCATCCAGCCTGCCGTATTTTCCCGGTGTGGGTGGAGCCAGCGACCTGATGCTGGCGCTGGAAAACGATTTCAACGTCGTCAAGCTGTTTCCGTCCGACCTGCTTGGCGCGACCAAAATGGCCAAGGCGCTTGGCGGCCCTTTCCCTGATGTGCGTTTTTGCCTGACCGGTGGTGTGACGGTGGAAACAACGCCGCAGCTACTGCAACAGAAAAATATCCTGTGCGTAGGCGGCTCATGGATGTGTCCGGCATCGCTGATCGACGCCAATGACTGGAACAGCATCGGCAAACTGGCGGCGCAGG
>JAYSKH010000461.1:0-1517 GCA_043726505.1 Undibacterium sp.
CTAGCAGTCTGGCCGTGCAGTTCTGGATGGAAATGCGCGTCGTGAGAAAACTGCATTCTCCAAGATAGATCTGACGCAAGTAGTCCGCAATGGCAAGAATGAAAGCATGGCAATTGCCTGCTTTCAGCATCAAAGGTATTTCCCAAGGAGCAGTACCCTCATCTCTCCCCCTAGATGGATGAGCCTTTGCAGGGCGCAATAGCGCCCTGTTTTTTCGTCTACAAAAATTATGTGGAGACATGCATGGCGGCAGCGCACGGCAGCACGGCCAATGTGGATAATGTGGACCATGTGGCCCCTGTAAAAACAAGCGGGCGGCTGGTGTCGCTGGACGCTTTCCGCGGCTTTACCATTGCCAGCATGCTGCTGGTGAACAATCCCGGCGACTGGAGCCACCTGTACGCGCAGCTGGACCATGCGGAATGGGCGGGCTGGACCTTTACCGACTGGATCTTCCCGTTTTTCCTGTTCATCGGCGGCATCTCGATGAGCCTGTCGCTGGGCCAGCGCGCCGCAGCGGGGGCAGATAAACCTGCGCTGCTGCGGCAGCTGGCAAAACGCGCTGTGATCATCTTCCTCATCGGTTTTTCGCTGAACATGATCCCGCACTTCGATTTTGCTGTCGTCCGCCTACCCGGCGTGCTGCAGCGGATTGCGCTGTGTACGCTGCTGGCAGCGCCCATCGTGCTGTACTTCAGCTGGCAGCAGCAATGCGTGTGGATACTGACGCTGCTGGCCTTGTATTCGGTGGTCATGCTGAAGGTGCCGGTGCCCGATCTGGATGGCGTGTGGGGTGCGGGCGTGCTGGAACCGGGGCGCGATGCCGGCGCCTACCTGGACCGGCTGCTGCTGGGCGGCCATCTGTGGCGCAGGGTCAAGACCTGGGACCCGGAGGGCCTGCTCAGCACCTTGCCGGCGCTGTGCAGCCTGCTGTTCGGCGTGCTGACGGGCCACCTGCTGGCCAGCAGCGCGGGCAAGATACAGAAAACAGCGTGGATGGTGCTGGCAGGACTGGCATGTCTGATCGTGGGTTCGCAACTGGACGTACTGCTGATGCCGATTATCAAAAGCCTGTGGACCGTGTCTTATTGCATCTTCATGACAGGCTGGGCGCTGCTGTTATTCGCCAGCTTTTATTATTTTCTTGACGGCAATATTTCGCCGCGCATGCAGCAGCGTGCACGCTCCCTCTGCACACCTTTTGTCATTTACGGCATGAACGCGCTATTCCTGTTTGCCTTGTCCGGGCTGATCGCCAGGATGCTGGGCCTGATAAAAATTGCGCAGCCCGATGCTACGCTGTTATCCTTGCAAGCCATCCTGTATGCGCCGATTAAAAATCTGCCCATCGCCCCGGTCAATGCGTCGCTGATTTTTGCATTGCTGTTCAACCTGGCCATGTTCTGCATTGCCTGGCTGATGTGGCGAAGGCGCTGGTTTGTCAAAGTATGAATGAGTATTTATTGAACCGCCGAACCTCACACCACTTCCCTCATCCGCTGTTGCTGAGCTTGCTG
>JAYSKH010000462.1:0-6964 GCA_043726505.1 Undibacterium sp.
CCCATGCGGCGCATCTGGCCGGTGATCGTGGAGCCGGATTTTTCTTTCCATTCCCATACTTTTTCCAGAAATTTTTCACGGCCCAGATCATGGCGCGAAATCTTTTGCGCGTCCAGCTGGCGCTCGACGACGATCTGCGTAGCGATACCAGCGTGGTCCGTGCCCGGTATCCACGCAGTGTTGTGGCCGCGCATGCGGTAGTAGCGTGTCAGGCCGTCCATGATGGTCTGGTTGAACGCATGGCCCATGTGCAGCGTGCCGGTGACGTTCGGCGGCGGCAGCTGTATGCTGAAAGACGGTTTGGCGGCGTCCATGGTGGCGGTGAAATATCCGCGCTTTTCCCATTCGCTGCGCCAGTATTGTTCTATTTCTGCAGGCTCAAAAGACTTGGCTAATTCCATAATATGTCAGTGGTGGTGAGGTATAGGCTAAACCATTGATTATATAGCCAAATAAGCCAGATCTGGCTTATTTCGGTCGCATCATTGCCAGCCTGTTTTAACCCGCTCAGAAAATTTTTATCCTGGCTTTCATTGATCGTATCTGCAATTTTGCTATCACGTTAGCTACGCCGGATAAGACATATATGACAATATTCAAGGCATATATGGGTATTCGCTGCAGTCATGCTTGTCTGCCTAGAAACTTTCATATCAAGGCATCAGTCTGCATGTTGCCGCCGATATTTTTTATCACGCTTTGCCAAAAGACTTTATAATCCGGTCTTCGCGATGGCCCGAAGTTTGTTATAGCATCGCGAAAAAATGCTAGGGGTCCTGGCGAACACGCAAGTGTTTGGCCGGGTGAGAAATACCCTTGAACCTGATCTGGATAATGCCAGCGAAGGGAAGCAAGACTTGTCACGGCCCGTTTTTACAACATCGGTCCGTCTGGTCGCCTCCCAAGCTGCTCACACTTGGGAGCGCTATGAACGCCAATCCGAAATTTTTATCTGCCACCGCCGAGGTGGATGCCGCCGCAGTACAAGCTCTACCAAATTCCCGCAAAATTTATATACAAGGCAGCCGGCCTGATATCCGCGTGCCCATGCGCGAAATCAGCCAGGCCGATACGCCCGCGTCTTTCGGCGCTGAAAAGAACCCACCGATCTATGTGTACGATACCTCCGGGCCGTATACCGATCCAGATGCCAGCATCGATATTCGTTCCGGTCTGGCATCGGTGCGCGGCGCGTGGATTGCTGAGAGAAACGATACCGAAGAACTGCCCGGCCCCTCTTCCGAATACGGCCAGGAGCGGTTGAATGACGCCAAGCTGGCGGAGCTTCGCTTTAACCTGAAACGCAAGCCGCGCCGCGCGTTGGATGGCAGAAACGTCACTCAGATGCACTACGCCAGGCGAGGCATCGTCACGCCGGAAATGGAATACGTGGCGATACGTGAGAACATGCGCCGCAAGGAGTATCTGGAAAACCTGAAGGCCTCCGGCCCCATGGGCCACAAGCTGGCCGACATGATGGGACGCCAGCATCCTGGCCAGTCTTTCGGCGCCGCCATCCCTGCAGAAATGACGCCGGAATTCGTGCGCGATGAAATCGCCCGTGGCCGCGCGATCATCCCCGCCAACATCAACCACCCGGAAGTGGAGCCGATGATCATAGGCCGCAACTTCCTGGTCAAGATCAACGCCAATATCGGCAATTCCGCAGTGACTTCGTCGATAGGCGAAGAAGTCGAAAAAATGACCTGGGCAATACGCTGGGGCGGCGACAATGTGATGGACCTGTCCACCGGCAAGCACATCCATGAAACGCGCGAATGGATAGTGCGCAATTCGCCAGTGCCCATCGGCACCGTGCCGATTTACCAGGCACTGGAAAAGGTCAACGGCAAGGCCGAAGACCTGACCTGGGAAATTTACCGCGATACGCTGATCGAGCAGGCGGAGCAGGGTGTTGATTACTTCACCATCCACGCCGGCGTGCGCCTGCAATACGTACCGCTGACAGCTAGCCGAATGACCGGCATCGTGTCACGCGGCGGCTCCATCATGGCCAAGTGGTGCCTGGCGCACCACAGGGAAAGCTTCCTGTACGAGCATTTTGAAGACATCTGCCAGATCATGAAGGCCTATGACGTGTCCTTCAGCCTGGGTGACGGCCTGCGCCCGGGTTCCATTTATGACGCCAATGACGAAGCGCAACTGGGTGAACTGAAAACCCTGGGCGAGCTGACACAGATAGCGTGGAAGCACGATGTGCAGGTCATGATAGAAGGCCCCGGTCACGTGCCCATGCACCTGATCAAGGAAAACATGGACCTGCAGCTGGAAGCCTGCCACGAAGCGCCGTTCTATACGCTGGGGCCGCTGACGACCGACATCGCACCCGGCTACGACCACATCACTTCCGGCATAGGCGCGGCGCAGATAGGTTGGTACGGCACGGCGATGCTGTGCTACGTCACGCCCAAAGAACATCTGGGTTTGCCTAACAAGGCCGACGTCAAGGACGGCATCATCACGTATAAAATCGCCGCCCACGCAGCGGATCTCGCCAAAGGCCACCCCGGCGCGCAGATCCGCGACAACGCACTGTCCAAAGCCAGGTTTGAGTTCCGCTGGGAAGACCAGTTCAACATCGGCCTGGACCCGGACAAAGCCAGGGAGTTCCATGACGAGACACTGCCCAAGGATTCCGCCAAGGTCGCCCACTTCTGCTCCATGTGCGGCCCGCATTTCTGCTCAATGAAGATCACGCAGGAAGTACGCGAATACGCTGCCACGCAGGGCATCTCCGAGATTGCCGCGTTAAAGCAGGGCATGCAGGTCAAGGCCGTGGAATTCATCAAGTCCGGCGCCGAGCTGTATCGCAAGCAATAGCAGGCGCGCATATGAAAATTGAATTGAATGGTGAGGCACGCGATGTGGAGAATGGGCAGCTTCTGTCCGAGCTGGTTACGGCGCTTAGCCTGTCCAATCAGGCCATTGCAGTGGCGGTCAATCGCCAGATCATCGTGCGCTCAATGTGGAATGAACATGTGCTAAAAATGAACGATAAGGTGGACGTAGTGCGGGCTATCGGGGGTGGTTGATTTTTTGGAACTTTCTTTAGGGCCGGGGCGAGATAAAGCGATTGCACTTCGTGGAGGCAAGCCGGGGATGGCCCGGCGGCCACTTACTTTTTCTTGCTTCGCCAAGAAAAAGTAAGCAAAAAGAAGGCGACCGCAGACTTGCCCTTCGGTGATGACGCAAGCGTTATCACATTTTGCGCACCGCCAAAAATGGGAAATGGGCGAAACTCGCCTGCGGCTCAGACAACACCCATTTCTGATCCATTTTCGGCAGAGCACAAAATGCAGCGTCCCCAGCGGAGGTAGTTCAAAAGCAACCCCAAAATCCAGACCAGTTCGCTTTATTTCGAAGAAAAATTTTCTTTAAATAGCTGTGGTTACTAGCCTGCTTTCGCAGGCATTAATGGAAAAAATTATGTCAAACGATACACAAATCCCCGGCCTGACAATCGCCGGAAAAACCTACAAATCCCGCTTGCTCGTAGGCAGCGGAAAATACAAAGACCTGGATCAGACCAGGCTCGCCACCGAAGCCAGCGGCGCGGAGATCATCACGGTGGCGATCCGCCGCGTCAACATCGGCCAGGACCCGAATGCACCAAGCCTGCTGGATGCGGTACCGACGAGCAAATACACGATTTTGCCTAATTCGGCGGGTTGTTATAACGCCGAAGATGCCGTGTACACGCTGCAACTGGGGCGTGAACTGCTGGGCGGGCAGAGACTGTGCAAACTGGAAGTTCTGGGAGACGAGAAAACCCTGTTCCCTAATATGCCGGAGACACTGAAGGCAGCCAGGACGCTGGTCAATGACGGTTTTGATGTCATGGTGTATTGCAGCGATGACCCTATCCAGGCGCGCATGCTGGAAGACATAGGCTGCGTGGCGGTGATGCCGCTAGCGTCGCTGATTGGCTCCGGTATGGGCATTCTCAATCCATGGAATTTGTCGCTGATTATCCAGCAGGCTAAAGTACCTGTGCTGGTGGATGCTGGCGTCGGTACAGCGTCGGATGCGGCGATTGCGATGGAGCTTGGTTGTGATGGCGTGCTGATGAACACCGCCATTGCCGGTGCACAGGATCCAGTACGCATGGCACGGGCGATGGGGCTGGCGGTGGAAGCCGGGCGCGAGGCGTGGCTGGCAGGCCGCATGCCAAAACGTTTCGCCGCATCACCTTCGTCGCCGATGGCGGGCCGCGTAGTCTGATGCAGCACATGCAGCAGCGCCCCTGTGTGCTGGTGTTTGCCGGCAGCGACCCCAGCGGCGGAGCAGGCATACAAGCTGATGTGCAGGCGGTAGCTGCACAAGGCGCGCATGCGCTGACCGTGATCACCGCGCTGACGGTGCAGGACAACAACCGGGTGTATGCAGTACACCCTGTTGATACGGCATTGGTAGTTGCGCAGGCACAAGCGTTGCGCGCAACAATCCCGGTCGCGGCCGTCAAGCTCGGTATTGCCGGCAACCGTGCTAATGCGCACGCCATTGCGGATTTTATTCGTGAACTGAAGATGGTTAAGCCGGACTTGCCCGTGATACTGGACCCGGTGCTGGGCAGCGGCCACGGAGATGCGCTGGCAGCGGACGATGCATTGCAGACGGTGGCGCCCTTGTTGCAGGTAGCGACGCTGATACTCCCTAACCTGCCGGAAGCGGCGCGGCTATGCGCGCAGGCTGGTACATCGTTGCAACAGGCGCAGCGGCTGATGCGATTCGGATGCACGGATGTACTGATCAAGGGCGGTCATGGTGCCGCCTCGATGGTCAGCAATTTGTGGCTGCATGGTGCACAGGCCGGGCAATGGCGCAGGGAATGGTTGTGGCCGCGGCTGGCCGGCGAATTTCACGGCAGCGGTTGTACGCTGGCGTCTGCCATCGCCGGCCAACTGGCGCTGGGCCGCAGCATGGAGGAGGCGCTGCATGCTGCGCAGGCATATTGCCAGCAGGCGCTGACCGGCGCTTACCCCATCACCGGTGGACAATGGATACCTGCAAGGACATGAGGAAGGTGAGCAAAGTGGTTATGACAAATATACTCAAGGGTTTATATATCGTCACCCCCGACTGGGACGATACCGAAAAACTGTTGGCCGCGACCGAGCAGGCGCTGCTGGGCGGTGCGGCGGTGGTGCAGTACCGGCACAAATTTGCCGATGAAAAATTGAGGCGGGTGCAGGCCAGCGCCTTGCAGCAATTGTGCCGCCGCTACCAGCGGCCCTTCATCATCAATGATTACGTGAATCTGTGCGTAGAACTGAACGCGGACGGCATCCATGTCGGCGGGACCGATATCTCGGTTGCAGAAGCGCGCATGCGCGTGGGCAAACACAAGATCGTCGGCGCCTCGTGTTACGGTGATCTGCAACTGGCGCACCTGGCTGCCGCTACTGGCGCCAGCTACGTCGCGTTTGGCGGCTTCTATCCGTCGCGGGTGAAAAAATATGCGGTGACGACGTCCGCCAGCATTGTTACGCAGGCGAAGCAGGAAATCGCACTGCCGAATGTCGTGATCGGAGGTATGACGGCTGATAACTCGCAGCCGCTGGTTGCCGCCGGGGCAGATATGGTCGCGGCTATCAGCAGTGTCTACATGGCGCCCGACCCACAAGCGGCAGCAAAGGAGTTTGTCGAACTATTTGCGCTTGCCGGGTAGCTAGTGGCAGTGCAACGGCGCCAGCGCCTGTTCGCGTGTCGCCTGGTTCCAGTCGCTGCGCAAGAGTGTGACGCTGTCTGCAGCCAGCAAATTTTGCACGTTGGCGTCGCATAAATGGGACTGTACGGATTTCAGGCTGGTGATTAGTTCGGGCGTCAGCTTGTCCAGCACCGGGCGTATGTCGTGCGCCAGGTCCGGCACCTGAGAAAACGGCGCAAGCTGTTGTTGTCGCCAGTGGGCATGCAAGTCATTCTGCACGATTTTTCCGGCGTCAAACTGGGACTGAAAAAAAGCCAGCGCCAGAGCGCGATCCACACCCTGTTGTGCTGCCCTTTGGCCGATATCGTCGAGTATCTGTTTTTCGCGCGCGGGATCGTCTATCGCGGCGCCGGAATTCCATTTGCTTTTTGCTACTTCCGGCGCCACCGCCAGCCTTTGATCCATCAGTACCAGCAAATGGTCGACTGCGGCTTTGTCTTTGTTTTCCACCTGGGCCGGGATGCTGGTGTTGATCGTACTGCAGGCGCCGAGTAAGGCAAGTACAAGCAGCAGTGGTAGCGCGCGCAGTAGCGGAGTGTTCTGTTGATGGCTGGAAAGCATACTTGGCAAGGGAAGAGTCAAAACCGGAGCACAGTATAGCTTTAGTCTGCCGACCGGGCCGCACTCCCGTATAATCTGGGAATGCAAAATCTCCTCCATAACCTGAATCCGGAACAGCTCGCCGCAGTGACGCTGCCTGCGCAGTCTGCGCTGATCCTGGCCGGCGCTGGATCCGGCAAGACCCGTGTGCTGACCACCCGCATCGCCTGGCTTGTGCAGACCGGGCAGGTGTCGGCCAATGGCATCCTGGCGGTGACGTTTACCAACAAGGCCGCCAAGGAAATGCTGATGCGGCTGTCGGCCATGCTGCCGATTAACACCCGTGGCCTGTGGATAGGCACTTTCCACGGCCTGTGCAACCGGCTGCTGCGTGCGCACCACCGCGATGCGGGTTTGCCGCAGACTTTTCAGATACTGGATTCGGCCGACCAGCTGTCCTTTATCAAACGCCTGCTGAAGGCGAACAACGTCGACGATGAAAAATATCCGCCGCGCACGCTGATGTATTTTATCAATGGCGCCAAGGATCGGGGACAGCGCGCCAGCGAAGTGGAGGCGTATGACGAAATAGAGCGCAAGATGGTGGCGTTGTATGACCTGTATGACCAACAGTGCCAGCGCGAGGGCGTTGTAGACTTCGCTGAACTGCTGCTGCGTTGTTATGAGCTGCTGAGC
>JAYSKH010000463.1:0-6336 GCA_043726505.1 Undibacterium sp.
CTGGTGGCCACGCCATCGCAGCATTTCTCCGGGCGCGGTTTGTTTGACGGCAATAGCACGCTGTGGGCTTCGTGGGTAATACTGGATGACGATATGCGCGTCTTCTTCAGCGGCGACACCGGCTATTTTGACGGATTCAAAACCATAGGCGACACCTACGGCCCCTTTGATATTACGTTGGTGGAAACCGGTGCCTATGGCGCCGAATGGCCGGACATCCACATGCAGCCCGAGCAAACCCTGCAGGCCCATTTGGATTTGCGCGGCAAGACGCTGGTGCCCATCCACAACGGCACCTTCGACCTGGCGATGCATCCATGGCACGAGCCGTTTGACCGCATCGTTGAACTGGCACGCCAAAACGGCGTGACGCTGAGCACGCCGCAGATGGGCGAGCAGCTGGATCTGGCGCAGCCACAGACGGGCAGGCACTGGTGGCAGCTGGCGCAATAGATTGTGTGATGAAGTAAAGAATGGGAAGGGAGTCCGGTTGCAGATGGCCTCCCTTCCCATTTTCGTTTCTGTTTTTCTTATTTGCCGACTTCTTTTTCCAGAAACTCCCACACGCCGGGGTCCGACATCGCGGCGATATTGATGCGCATGCGCGTGGACGGCAACTGGTTCGGCGAGAACAGGCTGCCCGGCGCCAGCAGGAAGCCCTGTTCCATCGCCTTCTCCGTTAGTGCATTGGTATCGCAGCCGGTGTCGGTCCACAAAAACATACCAGCCGGCGTGCGGTAATCCACCTTCATGCCCAGGTTTTCCACGCGCTTGGTGATGTCATCCCGAACCGAATCCAGCTTGACCCGTATGCGGTCCACATGCTTGCGGTAATGCCCTTCCGATAAAATTTTGTAGACGACGCGCTCGCCGATTTCGGTCGTCGTCAGCGTGGACAGCATCTTCCTGTCGGACAGGCGTATTGCCATCTGGTGCGACGTGGCGATAAAACCAACGCGCAGGTTGGCCGCCAGTGTCTTTGAAAAGCCGCCCAGGTAAATGACGCGGTTCAACTGGTCCAGTGCGGCAATGCGGGTAGCGGCCTGCACGGCTGTGCCGGGGTGCATATCGCAATAGACGTCATCTTCCACGATCATGAAATCATGTTCTTCCGCCGTCTTCAATACTTGGAAGGCCTTGGCTGCCGACAGCGAGGTGGACGTGGGGTTGTGCATCACAGAGTTGATGATGTAGAGCTTGGGCTTGTGCAAGGCGGCCAGCTCGGCCAGCTTGGCCACGTCCGGGCCGTCATGCAGGCGTGGGATGCCGATGACCTTGGCGCCGAAGATTGCAAACGAGCCGAACATCAGAAACCACGCCGGATCATCGACAAAGATGGTGTCGCCCGGCTGCGTGAATTCGCGCGCGACCAGATCCAGCGCCTGCGTGACGCCGGTCGTCATGACGATCTGTTCCGGCGCGGCGGCAATTTCCAGCTCGGCCAGCTTCAGTTGCAGTTGCTGGCGCAGCGGCAGGAAACCCTGCGGCGTGCCATAGTGCAGTAACAGGTTCTGGTTCAGGCGGCTGATGGAGCGCAAACCATTGGCGACCAGTTCGCCGTCCAGCCAGTCATGCGGCAACACGCCGGAGCCCGGCATCTTATGTGCCGGCAATTGGCGGAACATGTTGCGGACCAGCCACACCACATCCAGCTGATGCGCTGGCGGCGTATGCTGCACCGCGCCGCCATTGCTCATCATCGGCGCCCGTTCACGCACGAAGAAGCCGGAACCACGGCGTGATTCCAGATAGCCTTTGGCGACCAGCCTGTCATAGGCCTCAACAACGGTAAAGCGCGACACGTCCTGCTCATCGGCAAACTGCCGTATCGACGGCATGCGCGCGCCGGTGCGCAGCAGCTTGTCGTCTATGCGGGACGCGACCGAGCGCACAATCTGCTCAACCAGTGAGCCGCCGGACTCGCGTGAAATAAGAGGAGGGTTGGATAACATGGCCTGTATTCCTATCGAGGCAAATTAACTGTACCGGGAAAAGCGCCACTACAGTGCGTGAATTATCGCTTTTACTGTACTGGTACTGTACCGGTGATGTGAATTAGGATAGCACAAACAGTTCGTTCATTCGCAAGGTGCTTCCATGAAAAAAATCAATGCCAAAGACTCCCTGACGCTAACGGCGGGACAGCTCATCTCCGTCAGCGCAGACGTGATGCTGAAGCTGCGCATGGATCACGGCCGCGTGTGGGTGACGCAAGAGGGCGATGAATACGACTACTGGCTGCAAGCCGGCGATACCTTGATCCTGCATCCTTTACGGCATATCGTGATTGAGGCGGATGGCCAGTTCAGCCGCATGGATGTGCTGCCCTGCATCCTCAGTGAACGTGGGGAACATGGGGAACATGGCAAAGGCAGCAGCTTGCCCTCCGACCGTGACACAGCGACCGCCTGAAGGGAAACGCGATGACATTCACTTTGCCCAACAAGGCCGACATAGAAAGCGCGGCGCAGATTGTATATGCCGCAATGCCGCCGACGCCGCAATACCAGTGGCAACAGATTTCCGATGCGCTTGGCGCGCAGATATGGATCAAGCATGAAAACCATACGCCGGTTGGCGCCTTCAAGGTGCGCGGCGGCCTGGTGTACATGCATGAGTTGCAACGCCGCCTGCCGGAAGTGAAGGGCGTGATCTCTGCTACGCGTGGCAACCATGGACAGTCAGTCGCCTTTGCGGTGCGCCGCTGCGGGCTGAGCGCCACCATCGTGGTCCCGCATGGCAATAGCAAGGAACAGAATGCCGCGATGCGGGCGCTGGGCGCCAACCTGATTGAGCACGGCAGCGAGTTCCAGGAGAGCAGGGAATACGCGATTGCGCTGGCGGAAGAGCAGCGACTGCATATGATCCCTTCTTTCCATGGCGACCTGGTGCGAGGCGTGGCGACTTACTGGATGGAGCTGTTCACTGCGCAGCCCGGTCTGGATCTGGTGTATGTGCCTATCGGGCAGGGTTCCGGCTTTTGCGCCGCAGTCGCTGCCCGCAATGCGCTGGGCCTGTCCACCCGCATCATCGGTGTGGTATCCAGCCATGCGCTGGGCTACAAACTGTCTTTTGAGCAGAAGCGCAAAATTGAATCTCCGGTGACTACGCAGATTGCCGATGGCCTGGCTTGCCGCGTGCCGGATGACGGATCGCTGCAGGTGGTGCTGGATTATGCAGATGGCATAGTCGCCGTCAGCGATGAGGAAATCAGGGCAGCCATGCGGCTGCTGTTCAAGGCGACGCACAACGTTGTCGAAGGCGCGGGCGCATCGGCGCTGGCGGCCGCAATACAGGCAGGCGACGCGATCCGTGGCCTGAAGGTCGGCGTGCCGGCCAGCGGCGGCAATGTGGACCACATGGTGTTCGCTCAAATCTTGCAGGGCTGATCCCGGCAATGATGCGAAGCGAGAGCATCAACATGAGCAATAAATTAGGCCGTACATCAAAAAATAAATAAGGACGTGAACATGCACGGTGCGGAAATAATCGCCTTTCTGGCGTTTGCCTTCATAGGCTGCTTTACTCCGGGGCCGAATGTTGCCATTGCGGCGACGACCGGCGTCAACCACGGCATGCGCGCGGCGCTGCCGCAAGTGGCCGGTGTGCCCATTGGTTTTGTCATCATGATGTGGGCGGTCGGCATGGGCGGCATGGCGGTGTTGCAGGGTAACGAACATCTGCTGCTGGTGATGAAGATTGCCGGCAATGCCTATCTGCTGTATCTGGCATGGAAGCTGTGCTTTTCCAGCAAGCTGTCCAATGCAGGCACCATCAAGCCGTTGAGCTTGCAGCAGGCGGCGATGTTCCAGATCGTTAATCCCAAATCATGGATGACGCTGGTGGCTGCGACATCCACCTATGCAATCGGACATGAGGACTTTTTTACCCGCATGGTCTGGATGAGCCTGGGCTTTGCCGCCATCAGCGCGGCCAGCCTGGTGGCCTGGGCCTGGATGGGGCAATCGCTGCGCAGCTGGCTGCAGGTTGGCAGCCGCCTGCGCGTGTTCAATCTGTGCATGGGCATCTCGCTGGCGTTGACGGCAGTATGGATGTTCTTTCTCTGATATGAATGCACAACTTATTCAAAGCAAAGACGAGGCAACCGGCATGTGGCTGGGCGCCATCGGCGTCGCCATCTTCAGCCTGACCTTGCCGTTTACGCGCATGGCGGTGGCGGAGCTGAACCCGGTGTTTGTTGCGCTGGGGCGAGCCGTGGTAGCGGGCATGTTTTCTGCCATGCTGCTGTACAAATTGCGGGCAAGCTTTCCCAACAGGGAGCAACTGAAGTCGCTGCTGATTACGGCACTGGGCGTAGTGGTGGGCTTTCCGGTGTTCTCATCGGTGGCGATGCGCTACGTGCCGGCTTCGCATGGCGCGATTGTGCTGGGCATCTTGCCTCTGGCGACGGCGTTGTTTGCCGCGCTGCGTTTCCATGAACGGCCCTCAAAGGGATTCTGGATCATGGCCTTGCTGGGCAGTGGGCTGGTGGTGCTATTTGCGTTGCAGCAGGGCGGCGGCAGTTTTCATCTGGCCGATCTGGCCTTGTTTGCCGCGGTGATTGCAGCGGCCATGGGCTATGCGGAAGGCGGCCGGCTGTCGCAAAGCATGGGCGGCCAGCAGGTGATCTCATGGGCGCTGGTGCTGGCCATGCCGGTGTTGCTGCCGGTAACGGTGTGGCTGGGCTGGCGTTACGGCGTGCAGGCCTCGCCGCGCGCGTGGATGGGGTTTCTGTACGTGTCGCTGTTTTCAATGTTTATCGGTTTCTTCTTCTGGTACAAGGGTCTGGCAATGGGCGGCATTGCACGTGTGGGCCAGGTACAGCTGATACAACCTTTCCTGAGCCTGCTGGGCGCAGCCGTGATACTGGGCGAAGCGCTCAGCATCAACAACATCGGTTTTGCGGTGGCGGTGATTGTTGTCGTTGGCTTGGGACGGCGCATGAACATCAAGCGGTGAACATCAAGCGATGAACAAAACGCGGTGAACAAAATGCAGTGAACAGAATGTAGCCAACATAATGTGGCGATCTTGAAAAAATAGCCACAAACACCGAATTAAATCAGTGCGATGCGGGATATTTAGGGGTGTTAATCATGGCTGCGCGGTCGTACAATAGGCAATTCGCCTCCTGATTGCACTAAATTGATCAAGAAGCTTGCCTTGCAACCAACATTTTTGGAATAACCATGTCTTTTTACGAAAAACTGAAAGCCCAGAACATTGAATTGCCTGCTGTTGCGGCGCCTGCTGCTGCCTATGTGATGTTTGTGCAGACCGGCAATACCGTGTTCCTGTCCGGCCACATTGCAAAAAAAGACGGCAAGGTATGGGTAGGCCAGTTGGGTAAAAACATTACGACCGAAGAAGGTCAACAAGCAGCACGCGCAGTCGCTATCGACCTGATGGCTACCTTGCAAGCTGCATGCGGCGGCGATCTGAACCGCGTCAAGCGCATCGTCAAACTGATGAGCCTGGTCAATTCCACCGGCGACTTCATCGAGCAGCATCTGGTGACTAACGGCGCGTCGGAACTGATAGGCGAAATTTTTGGCGAACAAGGCAAACATGCGCGCTCCGCTTTTGGCGTGGCGCAGATCCCACTGGGCGCCTGCGTGGAAATTGAACTGATTGCAGAGATAGAATAATCAAGCCGGCTCTGCCGCTTGCACAGCGTGCGCGTACTTCCATGCACCGGCCCGGCCAAAGCCGTTTTTTACAAGACTTCCTGGAATGACCATGAAACTCGAAAACCCCAGCCCCATACAGTGGAAATTTTCCCATCGCGCAGAACAGCTGCAAAGCTCCGCGATCCGCGAAATCCTGAAGATCACGATGCGCCCGGAAGTGATTTCCTTTGCCGGCGGCCTGCCTTCGCCTGACACCTTCCCTGTGGACCGCATGCGCGCCGCATTTGATGCAGTGCTGACGCGTTCTGGCAAAGTAGCGCTGCAATACGGCCCAACTGATGGCTACGCGCCTTTGCGCGAATTCATCGCTGATTCACTGTCCATAGATGGCGCCAAGATTCTGCCGGAGCAGGTGATGATGGTGTCCGGTTCGCAGCAGGGCCTGGATCTGCTGGGCAAGGTACTGATCGACGAAGGCAGCAAAGTGCTGGTGGAAACGCCTAGCTATCTGGGCGCTTTGCAGGCTTTCTCCGTATACCAGCCTACGTTTGAATCGGTGGACATGGATGAGCACGGCCTAGTGCCCGCTTCCGTTGCCGCCAAGGGTGCCGGCGCGCGCCTGCTGTACGCACTGCCTAACTTCCAGAACCCGACCGGCCGCACGCTGTCGGCCGAGCGCCGCGTGCAGCTGGTGGAAAAATGCGCC
>JAYSKH010000464.1:0-6454 GCA_043726505.1 Undibacterium sp.
TGCACGTGCACCAGCGGCGGCCAGGGTCTGGGCAAACTGACGACGGGAAGATGCCATGTTTTCTCAAGATTAGAATAGTGGAGCGCAGGTCTTGAAAGACTATGCTGCTGAACGCTGATATTCTAATTTAACAAACAGGCATTGGAGCAATAATTTGTGTTATCCGCTCAGCGCTGCCATGAACTGGTCATAGCGCGGCCTGTCTTCGCTTTTTAGTTTCAGCAGGTCTGCCTTGATGCCTTCCAGCCGCGATGCGGCGCTATCCAGCTTGGTTTGTTCTATCTCTTTGTGAAGCAGCAGTAATTCTTCGAGTTTGTCGGCCTCAATTTTCTTCAAGACTTTTTTCGGTTTTTGCTGCTGTTCAACGAGGATGGTGACGGCATCCATCAGCTTACCCAGCTGGCGTCCGTAGCTGTTCTGGGCCAGGATATTTCGTTCGGTGTCGGGTGAGCTGGAGTTCTGCTCGGTGATGTTATTCACGGTGCTGAAAGTCACTGGCAGTATCGGCTGGTTCAGCGCCGAGATCAGCGGCGCGAAGAACGACATGGGATAAAACGGATTGAACATGCCTGCCGGTGCGGGGTCTTGCGGAAGTTCCCGAGGTGCGGTGCCAGCCATATAGCCTCCATGCATAGCAGTCAAAGCGCAGCAAATTGAATAAAAATTCAATAACTTATTGGCAATAATGGCATAAATACGGCGGCGCAGCAAAGTAAATTTTAAATTGCCTCAGACAAAGAAAAAGGGACCGCTATGCGGTCCCTTACTCAAGCCGGAATATTCCAAATGCCGAGGTTTACTCTTCGCGGCGCAGGTGAGGAAACAGAATCACGTCACGGATGTTTGGCGAATCGGTAATCAGCATCATCAGCCTGTCAATGCCGATACCGCAGCCGCCGGTCGGTGGCATGCCGTATTCCAGTGCGCGGATGAAGTCGGCGTCGTAGTACATCGCTTCTTCATCGCCTGCGTCCTTGGCCGCAACCTGTGCCTGGAAGCGGGCTGCCTGGTCTTCTGCATCGTTCAGCTCGGAGAAGCCGTTGGCAATTTCGCGGCCTGTCATGAACAGTTCAAAGCGTTCGGTAATGCCGGCCACGGTGTCGGACGCGCGCGCCAGTGGCGATACTTCAACAGGGTAGTCGATGATGAAGGTCGGTTCCCACAGCTGTGCTTCGGCGGTTTCTTCAAACAGCGCCAGTTGCAGTGCGCCCAGGCCGGCTGTCGCAAACGGCTTCACGCCGAATTTTTTCAGTTCAGCCTTGATGAACTCTGCATCCTGCAATTGTTCATTGGTATAGTGCGGTGCGTACTGGTTGATGGCGCCGGTAATCGTCATGCGGCGGAAAGGCTTGCTCAGGTCCAGTTCCTTGCCCTGGTAAGTCAGCACTGCGGTGCCGTGCGCATCGACTGCGGCCTTGCGGATCACCTGTTCGGTGAAGTCCATGATCCATTTGTATTCTACGTATGCTGCATAGAATTCCATCATCGTGAATTCTGGATTGTGGCGTGGCGATACGCCTTCATTGCGGAAGTTACGGTTGACTTCAAATACGCGGTCAAAGCCGCCGACGACCAGGCGCTTCAGGTACAGTTCCGGCGCGATACGCAGGTACATTTCCATGTCCAGTGCATTGTGGTGCGTGATGAAAGGCTTTGCTGCCGCACCGCCAGGAATCACGTGCAGCATCGGCGTTTCTACTTCCATGAAATCGTTGCTGGCCATGAAATTGCGGATCGATGTCATTGCCGCTGTACGCGCTTTAAATGTGCGGCGCGTATCTTCGCTCATGATCAGATCAACATAGCGCTGGCGATATTTGGTTTCCTGGTCGGACAGGCCGTGGAACTTGTCTGGCAGCGGGCGCAGCGATTTGGTCAGCAGGCGCAGGCCGGTAACCTTGACAGTCAGTTCATCAGTCTTGGTCTTGAACAGCGTGCCTTCCAGGCCCAGAATGTCACCCAGATCGTAACGGCGGAAGGCTTCCATCTCTGCTTCACCGGTTTTGTCGGTCGTCACATAGAACTGGATGCGGCCGTCGGCCTTGCTGCCGGAAGCATCCTACAACACGGCAAACGCGGCCTTCTTGCCGGCTTCGCGCCTCAGCATCATGCGGCCGGCCACGACGACCTGCACATTCATTTCTTCCAGCTCTTCGCGGCTCTTCTCGCCGTACTGTTCCTTCAGGTCCGCTGCCTTGTGCTGAGGGCGGAAATCATTGGGAAAGGCAACACCGCCCAGTGCGCGGATCGCATCCAGCTTGGTGCGGCGCTCGGCAATGATGGAGTTCTCATCTTGCGGCAATTCTGCGGCGTCGTTTTGCGGAGTGTTTTGTTCTGACATGGAATGGTCTTCTTCTGTGGTTTGCTTGCGGCGGATGGACGCTGGCCCATCCGCCGTCTTTCTTTACAGTGTTCGTCGTGCGTACGCCGTATGCTTACTACGTTACACGCCTTGCTTCAGCGACGCGGCAATAAATTCATCCAGGTCGCCATCCAGCACGGCCTTGGTATTGCCTGTTTCAAAGCTGGTGCGCAAATCCTTGATGCGGGACTGGTCCAGCACGTAAGAACGGATCTGGTGGCCCCAGCCGACGTCGGTCTTGGTGTCTTCCAGCGACTGCTTTTCGCTCATGCGCTTGCGCAGTTCCAGTTCAAACAGCTTGGCCTTCAGCATTTCCCATGCTTCTGCGCGGTTGCGGTGCTGGCTGCGGTCATTCTGGCACTGTACGACAATACCGGAAGGGCCATGCGTCAAACGCACCGCGGAATCGGTTTTGTTGATGTGCTGTCCGCCGGCGCCGGAGGCGCGATAGGTATCCACACGCACGTCGGCCGGATTGATGTCGATGTCGAAGGACTCATCCACTTCCGGATAGACGAACAGGCTGGAGAATGACGTATGGCGGCCGTTGGCGGAATCGAAAGGCGACTTGCGCACCAGACGGTGCACGCCGGTTTCCGTACGCAGGAAACCGTACGCGTACTCGCCTTCCACTTTCAGCGTGGCGGTCTTGATGCCGGCTACCTCGCCGTCGGACTGTTCCAGGATTTCAACCTTGAAGCCCTTGCGTTCGCAATAGCGCAGATACTGGCGCAGCAACATCGATGCCCAATCCTGCGCCTCGGTACCGCCGGCGCCAGCCTGGATATCGATAAAGCAGTTGTTCGGATCCATCGGGTTGTTGAACATGCGGCGGAACTCCATGCCCTCGACCAGTTCTTTCAGGCCTTGTGCATCTTGTTCTATCGCTTCCAGCGTGTCTTCATCGCTTTCTTCACGCGCCATGGCGAACAGGTCGCTGGTATCGCGCAGATCGGTGTCGATCTTGGTCAGCGTAAAGACAATCGCTTCCAGCGATTTCTTTTCCTTTCCCAGATCCTGGGCGCGCTTAGGGTCGTTCCAGACCGTAGGGTCTTCCAGCTCGGCGTTGACTTGTTCCAGTTTCTCTGACTTTACATCGAAGTCAAAGATACCTCCGAAGTTCGGCTTCACGACCAGTCAGGTCGGTGAGCAGGGCGGACAGGCTATTGAGACGTTCGGCTTCCATAATTCTTTTCGGTTGCAATCAAGCCTTAAATTATACCCTAGCAGGCGGCTAGCCGCCTGAAACTTGACAGAAATACACAGGCGAAAACTGACGTTGCTTACTATGCCAGCCTTGCCGGCAGTGCATTACCAGACTGAGCTGGTGACTGTCGGCTTGCTGTTGCGGTGGCTTTCAAACCATTTACTGAGGTGCTGCTTGAAGCAGTCGGGGCATATGTGGTACTGGGTCTGCAGCGATTGGCCGCCATCGGGGAAGGATTCTTCCTCTTCCAGCTGCACCGTCGTGATGATTTTCTCGTGGGACTCGTTGCCCCAGTTTTCATCCCATTTGGATTCGGCGCCGCACACGTCGCAGGTGAGCTTATCAAACACTTCTTCCGTATGCTCCAGGATCAATACCGTCTTCATGTGCTTCATGGTGTCTCCGATCTGCGTGGACTGGTGATTTGAAGGTCGTGCAAAAATGAGAATGTATGTACTCAATAGCAAGATAGACGGCTTTGCTAAATTGTACTCCGGCAAGCGGAAGTGAATTGGATACGGCATTAAAAAAGGCTGCTCAAGTTTCCTGTGAGCAGCCTTTCGTTGCAAACCAGCAAATGCTTATTTACGGCCTGACTTGACTGCGGCCTGTTTGGGTTTTGCGGTGTTATACGATAAGGAGCTGCCACGCGGCGTCGAGGCAACCGTGGCTGCTGTTGCGCCAGTCCTTGGCGCAGGTTTTTTGCCAAAGGTATTCATCTTCGGTGCAGCGATGCGCTTGCCGTTGACGATGCCGGTTGCCGTCGAAGGAACGGCGATTGCAGGCTGGCGGGAAGGGATCAGATGCCTTTCGCTGCTGCCTATCAGATCGCGGCGGCCCATGCGGATCAATGCGTCGTGGATGATTTCCCAGTTCTCCGGTGCGTGGTAACGCAGGAAGGCCTTATGCAGCTTACGCACCTTGCCGGCGCGCACGGTTTCCACAACTTCGGAATCGGCGGAGATCTTCTTCAGCGGGTTCTTGCGCGTATGGTACATCGTCGTTGCCAGCGCCATCGGCGTCGGCATGAAGGTCTGCACCTGGTCCAGTTTGAAATCGTACTTTTTCAGCCACAGCGCCAGGTTCAGCATGTCTTCATCGGTGGTGCCCGGATGGGCAGCGATGAAGTAGGGGATCAGATACTGTTCCTTGCCTGCTTCCTTCGAATACTTATGGAACATCGCCTTGAATTCATCATAGGCGCCCATGCCCGGCTTCATCATCTTCGACAGCGGACCAGTCTCGGTATGTTCCGGCGCGATCTTCAGCAAGCCGCCGACGTGGTGCGTGACCAGTTCCTTCACGTATTCGGGCGAGCGCACAGCCAGATCGTAACGCAGGCCGGAGCTGACCAGGATCTTCTTCACGCCGGGAATCGCCCTGGCCTTGCGGTATAGCGAGATCAGCTTGCTATGGTCAGTGCCCAGGTTGGAACAGATGCTTGGGTAAACGCAGGACAGGCGGCGGCAGGATTCTTCTATCTTCTTGTCCTTGCAGGCCAGCCGGTACATGTTGGCGGTCGGGCCGCCAAGATCGGAAATGGTGCCGGTGAAACCTTTGACCTTGTCGCGAATTTCTTCGATTTCTTTAAGGATCGACGGTTCCGAGCGGCTCTGGATGATGCGGCCTTCATGCTCGGTGATCGAGCAGAAGGTGCAGCCGCCGAAGCAGCCGCGCATGATATTGACGGAGAAACGTATCATTTCCCATGCAGGGATGCGGGCCTTGCCATAGCTGGGGTGCGGTGCGCGCGCATAGGCGCGGTCGTACACGCCGTCCATCTCGTCCATGGCCAGCGGCAGCGGCGGCGGATTGAGCCACACGTCGCGCTCGCCGTGCGCCTGCACCAGCGCCTTTGCATTGCCCGGGTTGGCTTCCAGATGGAATACGCGCGATGCATGCGCGTACATGACAGGGTCGTCCTTAATGTCTTCGTACGAAGGCAGGCGGATCACCGTTTTCAGGTGCTTGTCTTTCAGCATCGCCTGCCGTTCTTCACGGCTCATGATACGGATCGCCTGCTGTTTGACGACATTGGCAACTGCGGAGGCTGCTTCCAAAGCCGCGGCAGGGTTACTGGCGTCAATGGAGCCTGCTGCACCAACCGCAGTACCGGCATCCGGCGCATCGGTACTGCACTTGGCTTCTTTTTCCGGAATCATCGCATACGGATCGGTATGCACTTCCACCTTGCCGGGAGTATCCAGTTTGATGGAATTGGTCACGCTCCAGTCTTCCGACGGCAGCCAGCCAGCAGGGGTCATAAAGGCGGTGCCGCGCAAATCACGAATATCCTTGATGGCCTCACCCGCGGCCAGCCTGTGCGTCAGGTCTACCAGTGCACGTTCGGCATTGCCAAATAACAGGATGTCTGCTTTGGAATCCGGCAGCACCGAGCGCCTGACCTTGTCCGACCAGTAGTCATAATGCGCAATGCGGCGCAGGCTGGCTTCTATGCTGCCGACGACCACATTGGCGTCGGGATAGGCCTCGCGCGCCCTTTGTGCGTACACCACCAGTGCGCGGTCAGGGCGCTTGTTCGGGTCGCCGTGAGGTGTGTAAGCATCTTCCGAACGGATCTTGCGGTCGGACGTATAGCGGTTCACCATCGAATCCATATTGCCGGCAGTGACGCCGAAATACAGGTTCGGTTTGCCCAGTATGCGGAAAGCATCTGCAGAGAGCCAGTCCGGCTGGCTGATGATGCCGACGCGGAATCCCTGATGCTCCAGCAGACGGCCCACCAGCGCCATGCCGAAGCTGGGGTGATCGATATAGGCATCTCCGGTCACCAGGATCACGTCGCAGCTATCCCAGCCCAGTACATCCATTTCGGCACGGGACATAGGCAGGAAAGGCGCAGGGGTTTTCGCCGCGGCACGGTG
>JAYSKH010000465.1:0-7466 GCA_043726505.1 Undibacterium sp.
CTCGGTGCAACTGGGCCAGCGCGTGGCAGCCGGCACACCGCTGATGGCAATCGTACCGCTGGACGGTGTATGGGTTGACGCCAACTTCAAGGAAAGCGACCTGAAAGAAGTCCGCATCGGCCAGCCTGTCAAACTGACGGCCGACCTGTACGGCTCCGGCACCACCTACCACGGTAAAGTCATCGGCTTCTCGGCCGGTACCGGCAGCGCATTCTCGGTGTTGCCGGCACAGAACGCCACCGGTAACTGGATCAAGGTCGTGCAGCGTCTGCCGGTGCGTGTACAGCTGGACCCCGCAGAACTGCGCGCCCACCCTTTGCGCATTGGCCTGTCCATGCAGGTGGAAGTGGACGTGCATGACCAGAACGGCACGCAGCTGGGCGCAGCGCCCGAAGCCGTATTCCAGACCCATGTGTTTGACCAGTACGCCAAAGAAGCGGATGCAGAGATAGACCGCATCATCGCCAAAAGCCAGCAGAGCGACTAAGCCTCTATGCCGGAGGGTGCCAGCCTGATAAGGCCGGCACCTTTCCCTCCTCCCATCCTGACTACTTGAGAATGCCATGGATACCTCAAAAAAACCTGCGGACCTCCCTCCGCTCACCGGCAGCAAGCTGGTGCTGGCAACGCTCGCAGTAGCGCTGGCCACCTTCATGAACGTGCTGGACTCTTCCATCGCCAACGTGGCGATACCAACAATCTCGGGCAATCTCGGCGTGTCGGTCGACGAAGGCACCTGGGTCATCACGCTGTTTGCCGCAGCCAATGCAATATCCATCCCGCTGACAGGATGGCTGACGCAACGCGTTGGCCAGATCAGGCTGTTTGTCATCGCCATCCTGCTATTTACATTTTCTTCATGGCTGTGCGGCATCGCGCCGACACTGCCCATCCTGCTGGTCGCGCGCATTCTGCAGGGTGCCGTTGCGGGCCCGCTGATTCCGCTATCGCAAGCCATCCTGCTGAGCTCTTACCCGAAAGCCAAGAGCGGCCTTGCGCTATCGCTGTGGGCCATGACGGCCACAGTCGGCCCTATTGCCGGCCCTGCGCTAGGCGGCTGGATGACGGACCGTTATTCGTGGTCGTGGATTTTCTATATCAATATTCCTGTCGGCATCTTCGCCGCGGCAGTCACCTGGGCAATTTTCAAGACACGCGAATCCGCCACCAGGGTTATTCCTATCGATAAAGTCGGCCTCGCATCGCTGATTGCCTGGGTCGCGTCGCTGCAGATCATGCTCGACAAGGGCAAGGATCTGGACTGGTTCCAGTCCCCTGTTATCGTCGGTCTTGGTGTTTTTTCACTGATCAGTTTTATCTTCTTCATCATCTGGGAGCTGACGGAGGATCACCCTATCGTCGATCTGAGGCTGTTCAAGGGACGTAATTTTCTCGGCGGCACTGTCGCCATCTCGGTCGCCTACGGCGTGTTCTTTGCCAACCTTGTGCTGCTGCCGCAGTGGATGCAGCAATACCTCGGCTACCGTTCAGTGGATGCCGGCATGGCCACCGCGCCTCTGGGTATCTTCGCGGTGCTGCTGGCGCCTGTCATGGGCAAGCTGATGCCAAAGTCGGATACACGGGTGCTGGCTACAATGGCCTTTGTCGGATTTGCCGGTGTGTTCTTCATGCGCTCGGTCTATACAACCGGCGTCGATACCTGGACGCTGGTCTTGCCCACGCTGCTGCAAGGCATACCGATGGCATTGTTCTTCGTGCCGCTGACTGCCATCGTGCTGTCCGGCTTGTCGCCTGACAAAATCCCCGCCGCCGCAGGCTTGTCCAACTTTATCCGCGTGTTTACCGGTGCTGCGGCAACAGCCATTGCCAGCACCGCATGGAGCAACCGTTCAATACTGCACCATTCACGGCTGATGGACCAGGCCAGCATCAATAACCCCAATTTTGTGGAAAGCATAGGCTCGCTGCAATCCACACTGGGCCTGCCCTTGCAACAGGCTTACGCCAGGTTTGAGGCAACGCTCAATACGCAGGCGGCCATGCTGGGCTTGAACGATATCTTCTGGATTTCCGGGATTATTTTCATTGTCATCATTCCGCTGATCTGGTTCACCAAGCCTGTCAGGGGCAATGCCGATGCCGCCAGCGTGGCAGCACATTGACAGACACGAACTGCCGCATTAACGAAGCAAGGGCGCTGCCTGCAGGTAGCGCCCAAGGAGAACGAGATGAAACCAGACAGCATGCTCAGCCGCCAGCAGGCATTAGGCGGATGCCCGGAAGATTTCAGGGACCTGCTGCAACAGGCGCACCAGGGCCTACTCAGCCAGCTGGACAAAGAACTGGCGCCGCATAACATTACCGCCGCACAGATATTCGTTGTGATCGGCATCGTCCAGGGATGGGCGCATACGCTGACAGAGTTTTCTACATACATGGGCCAAGACGCAGGCGCAATGAAGCGCCTGCTGGACCGGGTGGAAAGCAAAGGCATCATCCGGCGCGCGCGCAGCCGGCACGATCGCCGCAGTGTGGTATTGGAACTGAGTGAACAGGGGCGTCAGCTGTATCCGCACATTACCGACGCAGTCGCCAAGGTCAATGCCAGGCTGCTGGCGGATTTTTCCAATGTGGAAATTGCGCAGTTGCGGTTTTTTCTGCTGAAGCTGGTTGGCAATGCCAAGCACTGATGAAGACAAACACTGATAAAACAGAACGGCAACGGAGATACGGGCTTTTACCCCTCTATCTGATACACATACCAGCCGCCTCCCCTTAGCGCGTTCGCCCTGCGTAGTGCCGTTTCTTCGGTGAGATAGCGCCCGGCCCTGGCTTTTTCGTCTCCATTGAATTGCTTCTGATAAAGCTCTTCCTCCCGCTCTTTAAGGCCATTGGGATTGACATGTGGCTCGCAATAAGCCTCACTGAAACGCAGCACCCAGTTCGGAATGGTTATCCATTCTTCGAACCTGACCTGATAGTGATTACCAGGCCGGTATCTCAAGCAGGAATTGCAGTTCTCACACGGGCTGTTATAAGAATAGAGCGCGACGCTAGAGGGTCCGTGATTGTAACGGGCGTAATAGCGCAAGATATAGTGATCCAGCAGTTTCATCAGCAAGTCTTCCGGGTGAATATGACCAGGGTTCTTGAATAAATTGCCGCCTTCCTCTCCCAGCACCGCTTTCAGGCCTGGGCTTTTACTGAAGTTAACTACTGCGGCGCACCACGGGCCGGAATCGCTATTCCTGTTAGGATCGAATGAAAAATCCGCCATCTGCTCCGGTGGTGGATGTGCAGTGGAATGTGCCTGCAGATTCATATCAAAAGCCAACACCGCAAATTGCTTGCCCGCATCCTGAGCCGGAATGTATGCTTTTACAAAGTCGACGATGTCCATGAAGGCTCGCAAAAAAAAGAAAGGGAATCGATATCATTTTTTCAATTTTGCATTCTAGGACAGTTTGCAAAAAAATCAACAAAGATATCAAAAAATTAGCTACCGCCTTATCTTTTAACTGGTTTAGCCTGCCGCATGAACGCCCGGACCACCGGCGATTTTTCGTGCCGCCGGCTGACGACGGCAATTTCAGAGGGAATGTCTTTACCGGCAATATCCCTATACACCACGCCTGGCATGCGGATGCGTTCCACTACGGACTCAGGCACGATTGCAACACCCTGCCCCAGCGATACGAGCGTAATGACCGCCACCAGTCCGCCCGCATTGTGATGGGTGAGCGGCGAAAAACGCCCGCGCCGGCCCACTTCCATGGTGCCTGACGCCTGTTCCGGCAATACAAACAATTCGTCGGCCATATCGGCCGGATGCAGTTGGGGCAAGCTCGCCAGCGGTGACACCTCTGGCAGCGCGGCGACAAACTTTTCATGCAACAGCGTCGTCATGACGGTATCAGCCGGGATGGCTATCGGCGGGCGCACAAATGCGAGATCCAGGTTACCGTTGCCGACCATCAGCGGTAGGCTGCCCATTGCTGCTTCCACCAGATTGATCCTGACCTGCGGATACGCATCGCGGAAGCGCGCCACCTCGGCCTGCAACAGGCCGGAATAGGCGGCAGACGCCACATAGCCGATTTCTATGCGGCCGATTTCACCACGGCCTGCGCGGCGGGCGACATCTTGCGCATGCGCCGCCTGCTCAAGAGTGCGGCGCACCTCTTCCCAGAAAATTTCACCGGCGGACGTCAGGCTGACGGAGCGCTTGGTGCGCAGGAACAGCCGCACTTCCAGCTCGCGTTCTATTTCCTGTATCTGCTTGGTCAGTGCTGGCGGCGAAATGCCCAGTTGCTCGGCCGCGCGGCTGAAGTGCAGGTTTTCCGCAACGGCTGCAAAGCAGCGAAAATGTCTGAGTTCCAGTTTTTGCCCCTTCAACTATTAACTACAGAGAAATTAAAACGTCTTTAATGTGTAATAAGGATAATTATAGCCAGGTTTAGAATAGGCTACATTTTGATATGAAAGCCACGCCATGAGCATTGAAAACGCCGCCGACAAACGTGCCAGCAGGCTGGTGCTGCTGACCTGTTCCAGCGTATGCGCACTGATCGTGCTGGACACCAATATCGTCGCTGTTTCGCTGCCTTCCGTGGCGCGCTCGCTGCATGCCGGTTTCCGCGATATAGAATGGATCGTCAGCGCGTACATGCTCGCTTTTGCATCGCTGCTGCTGCCCGCAGGCAGCCTGGCGGACCGCTATGGCCGCAAGCGGGTGATGCTGACTGGCCTGGCGGTGTTTGGTGCCGCCTCGCTGCTGTGTGGGCTGGCGTGGTCGGCTGAGGTGCTGCAAATGGCGCGCGCGCTAAAAGGGGTGGGAGCGGCTTTGCTGCTGACGTCGGCATTGGCGGTGATAGGCCATGCTTTCCATACCGAGGAAGCGCGTACCAAAGCCTGGGCCGTATGGGGCGCGTGCATGGGCGTGTCGATGACGATAGCGCCGCTGCTGGGCGGCCTCATTACGCAGCTGTTGGGATGGCGCTGGATCTTTCTGCTGAACCTGCCTGTCTGCGCAATGCTGGCGACTTTGGTCTACCGTCACGTCAGCGAATCCCGCGATCCGGGTGCAGCCCGCATTGACCCCTGGGGCAGCCTGCTGCTGAGCGGAGGCCTGTGCGTGCTGATCTGGACGCTGATCAACGCCAGCGTTGCCGGCTGGGGCAGCCAGACTACATTGCTGGGCTGTATAGCTGGTGCTGCACTGCTGGCGCTGTTTGTGCCGGTTGAATTACTGCAAAAACGGCCGATGATCGATTTGCGTCTGTTCCGCGCGCCGCGCTTTGTCGGTGCTGTGCTGGCGATGTTCGGTTATGCCACGTCGGCGCAGGTGATGATGACTTTCCTGCCGCTGTACCTGCAAAATGCCTTCTCGTTTTCCGCGATTGCAGCAGGGCTGGCGATGCTGCCGTTTGCCGTGGCGATGATGCTGTTTCCGCGTGTGGGTGCGCTGCTGGCGCGTTATATGCCCTTGCATGATGTGATGGCGTTGGGCATGGGGCTGGTGTGCGCAGGCAATCTGCTGATCGCCATCGCCGCGCATGTTTCTTCGTATATCGTTGTCACATTGGGCATGCTGGTTGCAGGCAGCGGCGCCGGCCTGCTGAACGGCAATACGCAAAAAGGCATCATGAGCTGTGTGCCACGTGAGCGCACCGGCATGGCCTCCGGCATCAGCACGACCACCCGCTTTGCCGGTATTGTGCTCGCCATCGCCTGCCTGGGCGCGGTGCTGACCGAACGCACCGGCAGCTACCTGCAGCAATCGCTGGAAGATGCAGGACTAGGATTGCCCGCACAATTTACCGATACTGTGCAAAGAATCATGGCTGGCGACACCACAGCCGCCTTGCACGGGTTGGCAAACAGCAAACCCGCGCTTGTCCTTGCGCAGCATAGCTTTACCCAGGCATTTTCAGTGCTGATGGGATTGGCCGCGCTGATCGCCGCCATCAGCGGAGTGCTGGTGTTTATCCTGATGCGCACTTCCGACTCTGCAAACCGCGCATTGCAGCAACCTGGTTTGCCTGACGGCGTCAATCCCTGACAGGGAACCGGCGTAATCTGTACCATATGATGCCCGCAGACATACTGCGGGCCGTCTTTTCATCCCGCTCCACTTCCGTCTCCGTTAGAATTGCACGCATCGCAAGCAACCTTGAACAACTGCGCGCAGCTACCAATCACTTCAGACAAGGAAGCACCATGAGCACAATTCTGGTAACAGGGGGATCCGGTTTCATCGGCAGCCACGCCATCCTGCAACTGCTGGCGGCAGGCCATACGGTGCGCACCAGCGTACGCAACCTGAAGCGTGAAAACGACGTGCGCGCCATGCTGAAACAGGGCGGCGTAGAGCCAGGCGAGCGGCTGAGTTTTACTGTCGCCGACCTGGAACATGATACCGGCTGGGCGCAGGCCGTGGCCGGTTGCGACTACGTGCTGCATGTGGCATCTCCCTTCCCCGCCGGCGTTCCCAAACATGAAGATGAACTGATCGTGCCTGCGCGTGAAGGCGCACTGCGGGTACTGCGCGCAGCGCGCGACGCTGGCGTGAAGCGGGTCGTGCTGACATCATCTTTCGCGGCTATCGGCTATGGCCATGCGCCGCAGGACGCACCGTTTGATGAAACCTGGTGGACCAACCTGAACAGCAGCGACCTGCCTCCTTATGTGAAATCGAAAACGCTGGCCGAACGTGCCGCGTGGGATTTCATCGCCGCCGAAGGGCACGGTCTGGAGCTTGCCGTCGTCAACCCGGTAGTCGTATTCGGCCCAGCGCTGGGACCGGATTATTCGACCTCCATCCTACTGATACAGCGGCTTATGGATGGCGCCATGCCCGGCTGCCCGCAGCTCTACCTCGGCGCCGTGGATGTGCGCGATGTGGTGGAACTACATATCCGCGCCATGACAGACCCCGCCGCCAACGGCGAACGCTTTCTGGCCGTCGCTGGCAACAACGTGTCGGTAGCAGATATCGGCAGGCTGCTGAAAGAGCGCATGGGAACAGCCGCTCGCAAGGTGCCTACCAGAGTGTTGCCCAATTGGCTGGTGCGCATCGTCGCGCTCTTTGATCCGGTGGCAAAACAGATCGTGCCAGAACTTGGCAAGATAAAGAGCGCCAGCAATGACAAGGCACGCCGCCTACTGGGCTGGACGCCGCGCTCCAATGAAGAAGCCATTGTCGCCACCGCCGACAGCCTGCTCAGGCTGGGACTGCTAAAGGCTCGCAAAAAAGAGGGCAAATAAATAATACGGAGACTAGCGGCGTGCGGAGTTGCAGCCCACGAACTGCTCACTCCCTACTCATTCCCAAGGGAATATTTGCTGGAGAAAGCCGATTCGCTGCAGTTTGCAGACAAAACAGCCAGCGCGTCCGGCAGGGGATTACCCACGTTGAAATCTTTCAGCCTTCTGCGCAAAAATCGGTATAGCGACGGCCGTCGTGCCGATGTTTTTAAAAGACAATACTGTCCTCTTACGACAAA
>JAYSKH010000466.1:0-6748 GCA_043726505.1 Undibacterium sp.
CGTCGCCGCTGGTCAAGATAGAAAACCGCATGCTGGATGAATCCTTTGAGATAGACGGCAGCGCCGATACCTTGAAGCAGATTTTCATGAACCTGATCAAGAACGCGCTGGAAGCGATGTCCGGCGGCGGCGTTATCGAGGTCGGCAGCCATGGGCTGGTGAACCGCGATGGCGTGCTGTATGTAGAAACCTGGGTCAAGGATACCGGCCCCGGCATTTCGCCTGAAGTGATGGCCAAGCTGTTCTCCCCTGTGAAGAGCAGCAAAGGCAAGGGTCACAGCGGGCTGGGCCTGAACATCGTGCACGGGCTGGTGAAAAAATTGCAGGGGCTGATCAGCTGCCGCAGCACCAAGCAGGGCACGACGTTTGAAATATTGTTACCGGTAGCACAGCGGACAGAGAATGAATCTGTCGCTTACTCCTAAGCCAAAAAAGAACCCTCTGGGACAAAAATGAGCCTGATAAACTCGTATGACTCGACCGCAATCAATGTCGCACTGGATGGAATGGATCCAGTGACCCGGCTTGAACAGGCGAAAATTCCGCGTTTACTGCTGGTGGACGACGAACCCAGGCTCCTGAGCAGCTTGCACGAACTGCTGCGCACCGGCGAATACCAGCTGGTGACGGCAACCAATGGCGCCGAGGCAATGGAGCAGCTGAGCAAACTGCATTTTGACCTGGTGTTGCTGGACTTGCGCCTGCCCGACGTCAGCGGGCATGACCTGATGGATTTCATCATCGAGCGCGGCATAGACGCCAGCGTTATTGTGCTGAGCGGCGACCGCGGCATTGATGCTGCCATCGGCGCATTGAAGCGCGGCGCTTACGGTTATCTGCGCAAGCCTTACCCGCATGAAGAACTGCTCAAAACCGTAGAAAACGCTTTGCAAAAGCGCCGCCTGGAAGCAGAAAACCGCGATATGGCCTGGCGCCTGGAATGTTCTGAAAAGCTCTACCGTTACCTGGTGGACAGCTCACCGGACATCATCTATACGCTGAACATAGAAGGCAAATTCACCTTCGTCAACGACAGGGCGCACCAGTTGCTCGGTTACAAACCGGACGAGCTGATCGGCAAGCATTATTCCGTGCTGGTGCATGAAGAAGACCTGAGCCGCGCGCGCTACGTCTTCAACGAACGCCGTATCGGCGCGCGCGCGTCGCGCAATATAGAACTGCGCCTGCGCTACCAGAACGAGCCAGACCGCGACCGCGAATTTGACAACACCGTCATGTCCATCTCCTTCAACTCGGTCGGTATGTATTCGGTCGACCAGGGCGACGGCAAGCGCGAATTTTTCGGCACCTACGGCGTCGCGCGCGACATTACCGAAAGCAAGCGCGCCGAACAGCTGATTTCCTACCAGGCCTACCACGACATCCTGACCGACCTGCCCAACCGCGCGCTGTTCCGCGACAGGCTAAACCTGGCGCTGATCCAGTCCAAGCGCAACAAGTCGGAGCTGGCGGTGATGTTTGTCGATCTGGACCGCTTCAAGCTGGTTAATGACACGCTAGGCCATATCAAGGGTGACGAGTTGCTGCAGATGGTGGCCGCGCGCCTGCGCGAACGCCTGCGCGAAGGCGATACGCTGGCCCGCCTGGGTGGCGATGAATTTACGCTGCTGCTGCCGGATCTGCGCGACAAGCAAGATGCGGCAATGATTGCGGACCAGATCGTGCAGACGCTGAGCCAGCCTTTCCAGCTCGGTGCGCACCAGGTGCACGTATCGGCCAGCGTCGGTATTGCCGTCTGCCCCGGTGACGGCGAAACCGCCGACGACCTGATACGCCATGCCGACATCGCGATGTACAAGGTCAAGGCGCTGGGCAAAAACGGTCACAGCTTCTACGACAGTTCGATGCAGGATGCATCGCACCAGAAGATACAGCTGGAACAGAGCCTGCGCCGCGCGCTGGAACTGGGCGAGCTGGAAATGTATTACCAGCCGCAGATCGACGTCAACACCGGCCAGGTGATAGGCGCCGAAGGCCTGATCCGCTGGAACCACCCGGAACGCGGTGTGCTGACAGCCGGCGAGTTCTTGCCCTTTGCCGAAGAAAACGGCTTGATCCTGCCGATCAGCGACTGGATGCTGGCGCCACTGTGCCGCGACCTGAACGAGTGGAACACCGTCACCGACCAGCCTTTGCGCCTGTCGCTAAACCTGTCGCCGCAATACCTGGACCGCGGCGATTTCCACAAGAAGTTGAAAGCCGCACTGGCCGTGCATGAAATCTCGCCATCACAGGTGGAAGTGGAAATCACCGAGAACCTGTGCATCCGCAACCCGCAATATGCAATCGAACAGCTGAACAAGTTGTGCCAGTTGGGCATCAGCGTCGCGATTGACGATTTCGGCACCGGCTATTCATCGCTGGCCTACCTGCACCGCTTTCCCGTGCATACGATCAAGATCGACCAGTCCTTTGTTCGCGAAATCCAGGATCCGGACGGCCACTACCCTGTGTGCTGGCCATCATCTCCATCGCGCGCGGCCTCGGCCTGCACCTGATCGCCGAAGGCGTGGAAACGGATACGCAGGCGCGCTATCTGGAACAAGCCGGTTGCACCACCTTGCAGGGTTTCCTGTTCCATGAAGCCCTGCCGCAGCAAAAATTCATCCAGCTGTTGAAAGAGAATGCCAGTGAATTTTCACTCAAATGACACCGCAGCGCGGTTTGACGATGGGGAAGTTCGCCGCACAACCGAATGGATGACAGGTTTATGGAAATGCAAATGAAGCGGGCTGCCGATGAGGGCGATGCGGATGCGCAATACCATCTGGGCCTGCAATACATCCACGGCAAAGGCTCCGAGCAGGATGCCAAGCTGGCCATCCCCTGGTTCCACAAGGCAGCAGAGCAAGGCCACATCATGGCCCAGTTCAATCTGGGCCTCATGTATGCGACCGGGCAGGGCGTGCAGCAGGATACCGAACAAGCCATCCACTGGTACCGCCGCGCGGCCGAGCAGGGCTATGCGCGCGCGCAGTTCAACCTGGGCCTGATCTACAGCAGCTCAGCCAAATACCAGAACCACATCCAGGCGCTGGCCTGGTACAGCAAGGCCGCCGAGCAGGCGCACACCGGCGCGCAAAACAATATAGGCCTGATCTACATCACCGGCCAGGGCATGCCGCGCGACCACCGCAAGGCCATTACCTGGTTTGAAAAAGCCGCTATGCTGGGCGATGCCGCTGCGCAAAACAATCTGGGCATGATCTTCGGCAACGGCAAGGACATGCCGGCCGATTATCCGCGCGCCATTTCCTGGTACAGCAAGGCGGCGGAGCAGGGCTACGCCAGCGCCCAGTTCAACCTTGGCCTGCTGTATGACACCGGGCAGGGCGTACCCAAAGACCACAAGCAAGCCATCGTCTGGTATCTGAAAGCCGCAGAGCAGGGCCATATCAAGGCGCAGTTCAACCTCGCGCTGGTGTATGAAACCGGCGAAGGCGTCGCGCATGACATGAAACAGGCCGCCAGCTGGTATCGCAAGGCAGCCGAGCAGGGCCACCCTACCGCGTGCTACAAGCTGGGCCTGATGTACGACCAGGGCCTGGGCGTGGTGGAAAACGGTCGCGCCGCGCTGGACTGGTATCTAAAGAGCGCCGCCTCCGGCCATGCCGGCGCGCAATTCAAGCTGGCGCTGCGCTATGACAACGGCCAGGACGTGGAACAGAATTACAAACAGGCGCTTGCGTGGTACACCAAGGCAGCCGAGCAGGAAAACGCCAGGGCGCAGTTTAATTTGGGTTTGATGTATGCTTACGGTCACGGTACGGCGGTGGACCTGGTGCAGGCCCACAACTGGCTCAGTCTGGCGGCCATCAACGGCATGCAAAAAGCCAACAGGCATAAGCACATCGTCGAATTCAAAATGACTCCGCAGCAGCTGGAGCAGTCGCAGCATGCATCGCTAGATTCATCGCTCAATCCGCTGGAAAAAAATAGCCGGCTGATCTGATCCGCACACGCGCCCGGCCAACTCGCCGTGCCTGTGCCCGGATTCACGCGATCTGCTAGTATGCGCGGCTCTTCTGCCGCCGGATACATCAGGCAATCCAGACAATACAGATAAATCAGACAAAGGAACAATATGAAAACCAAAGCAGCCATCGCCTGGAAGGCGGGACAACCGCTGACGATAGAAGAAGTAGAACTGGGCGGCCCGCGCGAGGGCGAAGTTCTGGTAGAGATCAAGGCTACCGGCATTTGCCATACCGATTACTACACGCTGTCCGGCGCAGACCCGGAAGGCATCTTCCCGGCTATCCTCGGCCATGAAGGTGCAGGCGTGGTGGTGGACGTAGGCCCCGGCGTCAAGAGCCTGAAAAAAGACGACCACGTCATTCCGCTCTACACGCCGGAATGCCGCGAATGCAAATTCTGCCTGTCGCAAAAAACCAATCTTTGCCAAAAGATACGCAGCACGCAAGGCCGCGGCCTGATGCCGGACGCCACCAGCCGCTTCTCGCTGGACGGCAAGCCCATCTTCCATTACATGGGCACATCCACCTTCTCCAACTACATCGTCGTGCCGGAAATCGCTTTGGCAAAAATCCGCTCCGACGCGCCTTTTGACAAGGTCTGCTACATCGGTTGCGGCGTCACCACCGGCGTAGGCGCGGTACTGTTCACCGCCAAGGTGGAAGCCGGCGCCAATGTCGTGGTATTCGGCCTGGGCGGCATCGGCCTGAACGTGATCCAGGCGGCCCGCATGGTCGGCGCGGATAAGATCATTGGCGTTGACATCAACCCCGCCCGCCAGGAAATGGCGCGCAAGTTCGGCATGACCCACTTCATCAATCCCACGCAGGTAGAAAACGTGGTTGACGCGATTGTGCAGCTGACTGATGGCGGCGCTGACTACAGCTTTGAATGCATAGGCAACACCACCACTATGCGCCAGTCGCTGGAATGCTGCCACAAGGGCTGGGGCCAGTCCATCATCATCGGCGTGGCCGCAGCAGGGCAGGAAATTAGCACCCGACCTTTCCAGCTGGTCACAGGCCGCGTATGGAAAGGCTCCGCCTTCGGTGGCGCGCGCGGCCGTACCGATGTGCCAAAGATCGTAGACTGGTACATGGAAGGCAAGCTCAACATCGACGACCTGATTACGCACAGGCTGCCGCTGGACCGCATCAATGAAGGTTTTGACCTGATGAAGAGCGGCGAATCCATACGCTCCGTCGTCATCTACTAAATACGGGAGCCCCTATGCTGGAAACCATCAGCGAACACGGCTGCTTCGGCGGCATACAGGGCTTTTACCGGCACGCATCGGGCAGCATAGGCCTGCCCATGCGTTTCTCCGTGTACCAGCCGCCGCAGGCCAAAGACGGCCCGGTGCCGGTGCTGTTTTACCTGGCCGGCCTCACCTGCAATGAAGAAACCTTCATGATCAAGGCCGGCGCGCAACGCTTCGCCGCCGAGCACGGCATCATGCTGGTAGCGCCAGACACCAGCCCACGTGACACCGGCATCGCCGGTGAAGCAGACAGCTGGGATTTCGGCACCGCCGCCGGCTTCTACCTGGACGCCACGCAAGAGCCGTGGAGCAAATTCTTCAAGATGGAAACATACATCGTGCAGGAGTTGCGCGAGCTGATTTTGCAAAGCTTTCCCGCCCGCAAAGACAGCGTAGGCATCTTCGGCCACTCCATGGGCGGCCACGGCGCACTGACACTGGCGCTGCGCCACCCCGGCGTCTACAAATCCGTCTCCGCTTTTGCCCCCATCGCCGCACCCACTCTGTGCCCATGGGGCCACAAAGCCTTCAGCAACTACCTCGGCAAGGACGAAGCCAAATGGCAGCGCCACGACGCCAGCGTGCTGATGAAATCCAAAACACAAGCCCCATACCCCGCCGGCATCCTGATAGACCAGGGCCTGGCAGACAAATTCCTGGAACAGCAGTTACTGCCGCAAGAGTTTGAAGCAGCATGCGCCGCAGTAGGGCAGCCGCTGACCTTGCGCAGGCATGAAGGCTATGACCATGGGTATTACTTCATCAGTTCCTTTATTCAGGATCATTTGAGGTTTCATGGGGAGTGTTTGGGGTAGGGAAGGGAAAGATTCGCATAGGGATTCGCGCAATGTTTAATCTTGTAGTGGAAATAGAGCGCTTCGTTGATAATGATTTCCCTGGTTTTGTTGAATGCTCGCTCGTTGATGCTGGTGGGGTGCGTCATGAGTTCGTTGAAAAAGTACCTGTAGTAAGTAGCGCAAACCTTCGGGATGACAGCACTTATCTGCAATCAGGATACATAGGGTGCATCATTGAAAACGAGCGGATCGACAAACTGGGGCGACACCTCATGCAGGTGGACACAAATCAACCTTGGGGGATTGAGTCGATTGTAGGTGAAACCAGATTTGAAGTTCTTGCTGAGCAAATTGTATCCGACTAAGTTTGTCTGCGAAAAAGCCGGCAATGAACCTAGATAATGATTTAAAGGAAACCTTTGGCGACTTTACTTTTCTTATTTGGCTTTTTAGGATTGATGGTATTTCCGAGCAAGTACATTAGCGTTGGCGGATATGCTTCGTTGTTTTCAGCGTTGACCATTTCTTTGCTGATGATTTCTGGCGTTAGCGCTTTGAGTGAATGGTCGTTCTGGGTCATGCTAATACTTGCGATAGGTTGTATTGGCTATTGGATAAAAAAGCGCTAACGCCAGAAATCATCAGCAAAGAAATGGTCAACGCTGAAAACAACGAAGCATATCCGCCAACGCTA
>JAYSKH010000467.1:0-15705 GCA_043726505.1 Undibacterium sp.
CATCCTGCAGTGTGGCCTGCGCTTCTATCACCAGCCCGTTCATTGACTTTACTTTTGGCGTAGGGCTGGCGATGGACACGCGCCAGCCTGGTTTCTTGATGCGGTTCAGCACGCCGTATGCGATCAGCGAATCGAGTTCGTTAAAGCCTTCAAAGGTGAGAATAGCGATGTGCATGGTCTGCCTGTGGGTGTGAGTGATGTGTGGGTGGAGTGATCGGAGTGCGAATTTGCGTCAAACCATTCTATGGCCCACAATCAGTACAATCAAATTATTGTCATGGATACAGCCTGCTATGCCGCGTTCCCGCTACAAACTGCTGGTGGATGCCTTTGCCGCCGATATCCGCGCCGGCCGCCTGTCGCCGGGCACGCGCCTGCCTACGCACCGCCAGCTTGCAGCAAAGGAAGGACTGGCGCTGGTGACAGCAACCCGCGTATATGCAGAACTGGAAAGCATGGGCCTGGTCAGCGGCGAAGCGGGGCGCGGCACTTTTGTCCGCGAAACCTCGCTTCCCGAAGGCCTGGGCATAGACCAGCAGCCAACGCCCGCCGGCATGGCGGATCTGAATTTCAACTATCCTTCACTGCCCGGCCAGGCCGAACTGCTGCGCGCAGCCTTGCGCCAGCTGGCATCTTCAGGCGACCTGGAAGCACTGCTACGCTACCAGCCGCACGGTGGCCGCCAGCATGAGCGGGCTATCATGGCGCAGCACTTGCTCAGCAGAGGGCTGCAGGTGGATGCCGCGCAGGTACTGATCATGAACGGTGCGCAGCAGGGACTGGCGGCCACCGTCATGGCATTGCTGCGGCCCGGCGATGTGGTTGCGGCAGACGCACTGACTTATCCGGGTTTCAAGGTGCTGGCAGAAGCGCACCGGCTGGAACTGGCGGCGGTGCCGGCGACCGGCCAGACCAGCCAGACCAGCCACGAAATGGATCTGGATGCGCTGGAAAAACTGTGCAGCAGCCGCCGCGTACGCGCCGTGTACACGATGCCGACACTGCATAACCCGCTGGGCTGGGTGGCCAGCCTGGAGTGGCGGCAGCGGCTGGCCAGGATCGCCCGCAAGCACGGGCTGCTGATCATTGAAGACGCGGCCTACGCTTTTTTGGCGGAGCAGGCGCCGCCGCCGCTGGCCACGTTTGCGCCGGAAATCACCGTGTATGTGTCCGGGCTGTCCAAAAGTGTGGCGACCGGGCTGCGGGTTGGCTTTGTCGCCGCGCCGGTGCAGTGGGTGCCTGCCATAGAACGCATCATCAGGGCCACCACATGGAATACGCCGGGCGTGATGACGGCACTGGCCTGCGGCTGGCTGGAAGACGGCACCGTCGCCCGGCTGGAGACCGAGAAGCGGCGCGACGCAGCCTTGCGGCAAGCCATCGCCACTAAGGAGCTGGCAGGGCTGCCGTGCAGCGGCCATCCGACCTCCTATTTTCTGTGGCTGCCGCTGGCGGAAGAGGTGCGGGCAGACCAGATAGCAGCGGCGCTGCTGCGCGAAAACGTTGCCGTATCCACCGCCGAACCATTCACAATATCCGCGCACGTGCCGCATGCACTTCGCCTGGCGCTGGGCTCGGTTACGCCGGACGCGCTGCGGTTGGCGCTGCAAAAGGTAAGGCAAGTAGTTGGCGCTTACACTTATTGAACCGGCCTACAGGCTGGCCTATGCTTTGTCATCAATCTGCTACAGCTTGCAGGTAAAATGTCCACAAAACCACCCTCCTCTTCCAGGCGCAGCATGCAGATTGATCAATTGTCTTACGGTTCGGACCAGTCCGGGCTGATATGCGGCTACATATTTGAACCCGGCAAACCCGGCGTTGCAACCAATGCGGGCGACATGCTGGCCTGGCTGCAATCGCGGCGCGATGACAACGACGGCTCCTTCGTGTGGCTGCACTTCAACTTGGCCAATGTCGCGGCTGAAAAATGGCTGCATGAGCATAGCCGGCTGCCGGAGGAATTTTACGAAATGCTGCACGAGGGCTCACGCTCCACGCGCATCGAGCATGCGAATGACGGCCTGATTGCCGTCGTCAATGATGTGCTGCACGATTTTTCTTTCGAGGCTTCCGATATCGCAACACTGTGGATGAGCGTAGAACAGAATGTCATCATCAGTGCGCGCCGCAAGCCACTGCAGTCGGTGGACAGACTGCGCAATGCAGTCAATCGCGGCGCGATGTTCCACTCGCCGACGGAACTGCTGATCCACCTGCTGCGCGACCAGGCCGACGTACTGATCGGCATCGTGCGCAATTCCATCAAGCGCGTGGACGATATAGAAGACAATCTGCTAGCCGACAGGCTGAACCCGAAACGGGTAAAGCTGGGTGAATTGCGCCGTGTGCTGGTGCGCCTGCAAAGGCTGTTGGCGCCGGAGCCTGCAGCGCTGTTCCGCCTGCTGCAAAAGCCGCCGGCCTGGGTGGCTGAACCCGACGTGCAGGAACTGCGCCAGTCCACCGAGGAGTTTGCGATGGTATTGAGCGATATGGCGTCGCTGCAGGAAAGGATCAAGCTGCTGCAAGAGGAGATCGCTGCCAGCGTGAATGACCAGAACAACCATTCGCTGTTTGTACTGACGGTAGTGACCGTGCTGGCGCTGCCGATCAACATCATCGCCGGCCTGTTTGGCATGAACGTGGGCGGCGTGCCGCTGGCGCAGCATGCATCCGGCTTCTGGATCGTGGTGGCGATTGTGGCGACGTTTACCGTGATTGCCGGCTGGCTGGCGTTCCGCCGCCGGGATTAGGTTCAGACTACCGCAACGGATTTATTCAGACTGCATCAGGAAATTGGTCAGGTAAACACCTCTGACCTTGTCCGAGCGCAGGCTGGAATTGGCGACCTTGGTCATGCTGGCCTGCAGATCCAGCAAACCCTTGGTGGTCCGTATTTCTTCCGGATCGGCGGCGACCAGCGTCTTCTGGAACAGGCTGCCGAGAGGTTCGCGCTGCTGCTTCAACCAGTCCGCATCTTCACCGTCTGCCGCCACGGCCACATCGGCGCGCACGCCGTAGCCTGGGATATGCACGGTGGGCAGGCTCAGGTCCAGATAGCTGGGCGGCGCCGCCGTTTGGGGTCGCGACGCTTTATAGAACCAGATGCCGGCCAGAATGCCCGCTACACCAAGCGCCGCCAGGATGACGACATAGGTCGTCAGGTTTTCAGTTTCCGCTTTTTTTGCCATGGCCGCGTCCCGTCCCATTGGTGTCTGTGTTCACCCCGTGTGCACGTCAATTGGACTGCGGCATGAAATGAGATTACCAGTGTAGTGGATGCAAGCCGTCTTTTTGAGATTTTATTGGTAATTTTACAAATCTCTACATACCGGCCCTAGTCGGTCCCGGTCACGTATGATCACGCAGCAGGCCAGTGCCTTGCAATAACGGACGCCAGTTGTGGATGCTGGTCCAGCTGTGCCAGCAAGGCGCTGAATGCCGGGCGGGATGCAGCCACATGCGCTCTGCTACCGGACCAACGCGACACTATCGCCGCCATCAGCCCCACCGCGGTCAGGCGATTGGCGTCCAGCAATAACGATGCCGCATAGGTGTCGGCAAAGATATCCCACAACTCATGCAGGCGCTGCTTGCTGCCGGCAATGATGCGTTGCTGTTCGTCGTTGTCGGTATTAGCACACCAGCGCTGCGGAAAATCGACGATGCCGATTGCCGCATAGCAATTGGCGGCGATGTACACCAAGCCGCGTATCGCCTGCGCACGTGATGTGCTGTCTGCCGGCAGCAAACCGGCTGTAGGGATTTCCAGGCCCAGATGGATCAGGATAGCCGCGCTTTCAGTCAGCACCGCGCCGTCCGGCAATACCAGCGTGGGAATCTGCGCCAGCGGATTGACCTGTTTCAGCGCTTCCAGCCCAGCGCTTTCTTGCCATGACGCGGCATCCACAGACCGGAACTGTGCATGCGCGATCTGCAAGGCCGCCTCCACCATCGCCGAACCGGAACCACGTGTGCCGTACAGGATATACATCACTACTCCTCGAAGATAAAGTCTGTGTAATGGTAGAGCTGCACATTATGGCGCTGCAATAGCTCGCGGAATGCGCCGTTCTTTTTTTCGCTGCTGAGTTCGGCGCAGGCTTTTTGCAGCGTGGGCGATTGCAGCAACTGGCCGTAATCCTCTGCCTGCCAGTGGCGGCCCGCGACGTGGATAAACTCCTGCAACGCAGGCGCCTGCTGCAGCGGATGGATATCGCGCAGTTTGGGCAGTGCTTCCAGATAGACGCGGCGCAGCCTGTGCAGACCGGACATGTCGGGCAAGGTCTGCACCTGCGGCAGCGCCTGCAGGAACAGGTTTTGCAAACCCGCCATGGAGGAAATGAAAGACAGGTCTTGCAGACCACGTATCTGCCATAGTTCCAGAAACTGCAGGCGTTGCATACCAGCCAGCGCTGACCAGTCGCCAATGCGGCACTGCTTGATGTCCAGCAGCCGTAACGGCGGCAGGCCGTGCAGGAAATCCAGGTTTGGCAGCGTCATGCCCCGTAGCGTCAGATCGCACAATTGCGGCAGGCTGGCGATCTGCTCAAGGCCGTTCTGCTGGCTTTCCAGATACAGCGTGCGCAAACCCTGCTGACGGCTCACCGGTGCCAGGCCAGGCTGCGCAGCGCTCTGTGCCTGCACCGTCTTGCCCAGGTACAGCGTATGCAGCTGCCCGGCGGGCAGCAGATCCAGGAAACTGAAATCCCGCAGGCTGCCTATGCCTATCGCCAGGCTGTGCAGGCCTTTTAGGCTGGAAAGGTGTTCGATGCCGCTTGCCTGCTCCAGGCAATCGGCGGAAAAATGGCGCACATTGTCCATGTATTTTAAAAAGGACAGGTCGCATACGGCGCCGTCGCCATCGTACACGCGGAACTCCAACTCCGGCCGCTGCGCAAACAGGCTTTCGTTGAGCCGCCTGCACGTCAGCACATCCGGCTGTGCGGCGGTTTGCAGTATGCGCAGTCCATCGTCTTCCAGCAGCAGCGTTACTTCGGCAGCCGACAGCGCGCCGGCATAATTGGCCCTGTCCCTGGAAATCCTGTTCGGCGCAAGCGGCATGGCGAGCCTCGCTAAGGGGTAAGCACGTATGAACGTGCGGAAAAACCGTACCACGCGACTTTACACCAAGCCGCCCGGCATGCCTATAATCCAGCAAAGACCTGCACATTAGAAACAGGAGTTAGATCCGGCATGAGCGAAGCAAACATCCACAACAAGCATAACAGCGGCCTGCTACGGCAGCGCGGCCCACATGAACACGCGCGTGTCACCGACATTGAGCTGTTTTTTGATCTGGTATTCGTCTTTGCCGTCACACAGCTATCGCACACGCTGCTGAAGCAGCTGACGCCGGTCGGCGCGCTGCAGACCGGCCTGCTGTTTCTGGCCGTGTGGTGGGTATGGATCTACACGTCGTGGATCACCAACTGGCTGGACCCGGAACGCGCCAGCGTCAGGCTGATGCTGTTTGTGCTGATGCTGGCTGGCCTGGTGCTGTCGGCCTCGCTGCCGAAGGCCTTTAGCAGCGAAGGTCTGCTGTTCGCCGCCATCTATGTTTTGATGCAGGTAGGCCGCACCTTATTCACATTGTGGGCGATACGCGATGCGGGGCGGGACATGGTACGCAACTTCATGCGCATCCTGGCGTGGCTGCTGCTGTCTGCCATACCGTGGATAGCCGGTGGCCTGGCTGGTGAAGACAGCCGCTGGTGTTGGTGGGTGGCGGCTATGGCCATTGACGTGGTCTCGCCTGCACTGGGCTTCTGGACGCCGGGCCTCGGGCGCTCCACAACGGCGGACTGGAATGTGGAAGGCGGCCACCTGGCCGAGCGCTGCTCGCTGTTCATCATCATCGCGCTGGGCGAATCGATTCTGGTCACCGGAGCCACCTTTGCCGAGCTGAGCTGGACGCCCTCCTGCATCGCCGCGTTTGTTATCGCCTTTGCCGGCAGCGTCGCGATGTGGTGGATCTACTTCAACATCGGCGCCCGGCGCGGCAACCACCACATCAGCAAGTCCAAAGACCCGGGCCGCATCGCCCGCCTGGTGTATACGTACATCCATCTGCTGATCGTCGGCGGCATCATCGTCGGTGCGGTAGGCGATGAACTGCTGCTGGCACACCCGGATGGCCATCTGGACAGCCGCGCCATCGCCACGATGGTCGGCGGACCAGCGCTGTTCCTGTTCGGCAACGTCTTTTTCAAATGGCTAACGTCGCCGCTGGACCGCGTGCCGCTGTCGCACCTGGTCGGCCTCGCCCTGATCGCGGTGTTACTGGTGCTGCTGCTTTCTATTCACGGCCTGACGCCACTGGGGCTAAGCGCTGCAATGACGGCGATATTGATTGTTGTCGCAGCGTGGGAAACTATTTCGCTGCGCAGCGTAAAAACCCAGCCGGCGGCTTAAGCAGCTTGCTTACGCCTTCTTGCGGTAATCGCCGCGCACAGCCGCCTGTTCTTCCTCGCCCGGCGGGATCACCATCATGGCGATCTGCATCTCACTTGCAGAAACCGGAGTCAGCACGATGCGCCAGCCCCAGTCCGGACCCGGCGGCGCCTCGAATGAACCGAGCAGATCAACAACGCCATCGGCGCCAATGGCGCCCGCGCACTGAAACAGCTTCTTGTCCATGTGGTAGGAGTCACCCCATGCAGCAGTCGCCAGATTTTTTTCTGCATCATAGGCCAGCAGCAGCGTGCCTTGCTGCGGCTTGCCGTCGTGGCTCCAGTCATAACTGAGTTGCAGCATGTGGCCATTGGCAGCCTCGCTGACTGTCAGATTTGTGTCGGACAGGTATTCAGGCGGATTCTTCCAGCTCAGAATCAAGGTGTTGCTGCCTTGCCACTGACCAATAAATTTGGAAAATATGTCTGCCGATATGTCTGCCGATATGTCTGCCATACACCCTCCTCAGTTGCTCCGCTAAAGTTGGCAAATCGCTGCCAAATGAAGGCATTAAGTTACTCCCTTATTTTTGTCCCGGCAACCGGAAAGCATGCTGCGCTAAAGTGCGCTTTGGCATATGCTGTTGGCTTGCAGCGCGGCCGGCAATATGAACCGTACAAGGGGGGGGCGATGGGCAAAAGCGAAAAGGGTGTCGATATTCGGGTAGGCATAGGCGGCTGGGATTACGATCCTTGGCGCGAGACTTTTTACCCGCCCGATGTGCCTAAAAAACGGGCACTGGAATATGCCAGCCGGCAAGTGACTGCAATTGAAGTCAATGGTACCTATTACGGCACCTTCAAACCCGAGACCTACGCCAACTGGCATGCGCAGACGCCGGATGACTTCATGTTTTCGGTCAAGGCGCTGCGGTATACGACCAACCGCAAGGTGCTCGCTGAGGCTGGCGAATCTGTGGATAAGTTTATCCACAGCGGCTTGTCCGAACTGGATGCCAAGCTAGGCCCTATCGTGTGGCAACTGGCCCCCAGCAAACGCTTTGACGCCGACGACCTCGAAGCCTTTTTCAAACTGCTGCCGGACAAGCTGGGCAAGCTGAAACTGCGCCATGTGCTGGACCCACGGCATGAAAGCTTCTTGTGTGAAGAATATCTGGCGCTGGCAAGGAAGCACAAGATCGCCACCGTGTTTACCGACTCGGAAGACTACCCTTCCTTTGCCGATATCACATCCGACTTTGTCTATGCGCGGTTGATGAGCGCGCAATCGGATATCGACACCGGCTACAGCAAACCCGCGCTGAAAAAATGGGCGGCACGCGCGCAGCTATGGAGCAGCGGCGGCCAGCCGGACGACCTGCCCTATGCAGGCGAACAGCAGCCCAAAGGCAAGGAACGCGATGTGTTTGTGTATTTCATCAACGGCGCCAAGGAGCGCGCACCGGCAGCGGCACAGCACCTGATCAAGACGCTGACGGACAAAAAATGACGCGAACGCTTTCCCGCATCAGCCGGCAACTGGCCACCGGCCTTGCACTGCTGCTGGCCTGCGCCGCCAGCTTTGCCGGCCCCGCATCCACCGCAGACCGCAAGGACATCCTGGATGCGGCGCGCCCGGTCATTTCTACGCTGGCCGGCCAGCCAGTGAAGTTTAAGGTCAACATCCTCAATGCGGATGCCAACTGGGCGGTACTGGTGGGAGGCCTGCTGCAGGCGGATGGCAAACCCGTGGACTGGAGCAAGGCCGCATCCTGCAACCCGGACCTGGACAAGATGCTGTGGGTCGTGCTGGCAAAGGCCGACGGCAACTGGCGCGTGGCACAAGCCGACATCTGCGCGTCCGAACCACCGTACTGGTACATCAACGACTACCTGTGGCCCTGTGGCGTGTACACCGGGCTAGCCGAGGGCGAGCGCAATCTGGAACGTGAGTGCCGGGCCAGCAGGAAAAACCGGTAATGTCAGGCCTGAATCACTGTCAATCAGGCCTCGTATCAAAAGGCTAGGTAATTAAGCCGGCAGCAGCAGCGAATGCTGGCTGGCGGTGTGAAAGTCGCGCCAGACGCGGTTGATGGCGCTCTCTTTCTGCGCAGCGTACAGGCCGCAATACGGGTAGAGTTCATCAACGGCAACGCGTGAGGCGGCGACCAATGCCAGCGAACATTGCTGCACTGTGAGCATATCTTCCGGGCTGAGCGCTGTACCGGCGCTTAGTTGCGCCCAGCTTCTGTCCAGCACGTCGTAGAACCGGGTGCGGGCAGCAGCAAAGACTTGCGCCTTTTCTTGCAAAAGTGCGGCAACCTCAGGCACCTCCAGCAGCGGCATATTTTTTACGGCGTGGCGGCGGCGGCTGATGCAGGGCCGTGCCAGCTGCATGAAGTGGCTGGCCATACCTGCCAGGTTGGCGGCCAGTGTGACGAAGGCCAGAGAATAAAACGGATAGCGATACAAGGGTCCGTCCGCCTTGGCCGCGTCGGGGCTGATGGTGAATCCGTGTTCCTTAGCCACCCACTGCGCATCAATACGGTAGCTGTGCGATGCGCTAGCGCACATGCCGACACTTCGCCATGACGGCACTATTTCCACCTGCGCTGCCGGCACCAGGAAGGCACGGATACGCGGTGTACCGTGTTCATCGAGCAAGGGCTGCCCATCTGCGCGCAGCACGGCATTCAACGTGAAGTGAGTGGCCATCGGCGCGCCGCTGGCATAATCCCAGCGGCCAGAAATGCGATAACCGTCGCTCTCTTGGTCAGCATGACCGGTCGCCGCGCCGCTACCGCCCAGGCAGACGCGTGGCGTGCCGATAATGCTGCGTGCCAATTGCGGCGCCAGGAATCCCGCGAACCAGCCTGCACCCGCGCACAGCGTGAGCACCCAACCCATGCTGCCGTCCACGGCGGCGACGGCTTCTTCCAGACGCACTACCTGCGGTAAGGGCATCTCACTGCCGCCGCTCGCGCGCGGAGCCAGCATCTTGAGCCAACCGCGCCGGTGCAGCAGCGCTTGCTGGACGGGATGCAGGAAACCTGCGACGTCGGCGCTTGCAGCGTAATGGTCGATACGTCGCGCATCGCGTTCAAGCAGCGTAGATAAGGCAGGTACGGCAGGCAGGGTCATACTGGATATTTTGGCAATAGCAAAGTGGGGCATTGTCGCACAGTGCGGCTATTCGCCAATACCAAGCGATATTCGCGCAGGCTTGCCGAATAATCAAACGGCTTTCGGTGTCGCCAGCAAAGCCTTCAAATTCGCCAGCCGGTTCTGTGGCGTAATTGCTTCTTCTTCCGTCGGCACCGCATCGCCCTCATCCAGTTTCATTTCCTTGACGAAGCGCGATACGTCGCAGTGTACCGGTGCGCCGGCGCGTTTGCGCTTTTTGCACCAAGTGATGTGCAGGCTGCGCTGGGCGCGGGTGATGCCGACGTACATCAGGCGGCGTTCTTCTTCTATGCGGGCGACGATGGTTTCTGCCGGGGCGTCCGGGTCGCCCTTGTGCGGCAGGATGCCTTCTTCGACGCCGACCAGGAATACGTGCGGGAATTCCAGGCCTTTGGATGCATGCAAGGTGGACATGCGCACGGCGTCCGGCTCTTCGTCCTTGCCTTCCATCATCGACATCAGCGCGACCATCTGCGTCAGGTCCAGCAGGCTGCGGTGGTCGTCCGTGCCTTCCTTGCCGCCGCTGCCCTTTTGCTTCAGCCAGTTGGTGAAGTCGATGACGTTCTGCCATTTGCCTTGCGCCGCGCGGTCGTCGAAGCTGTCGTACAGATAGCCTTCGTAGTTGATCTCTTTCATCATGTCGTCCAGCAGCACGGTGGCCTGGTCTTCTCGGTGCGCGTGCATTTCCAGATGGTTGATGAAGTTGCCGAACTCGCGCAGCGGGCGCAGTTGGCGCTCCGGCAGCAAGGCTTCTATGCCGCCCTTGAACACAGCCTCGAACAGCGAGCATTGCCACTGGCCGGCGAAGGAGCCCAGCACTTCCAGTGTGGACTGTCCTACGCCGCGGCGCGGCGTGGTGACGGCGCGGATGAAGGCCGGGTCATCATCTTCATTGGCGATCAGGCGCAGGTAGGCGATGATGTCCTTGATCTCGGCCTTATCGAAAAAGCTCTGGCCGCCGGAGATCGTGTACGGAATGCGCTCCTTGCGCAGCGCCTGCTCGATGACGCGGGCCTGGTGGTTGCCGCGGTACAGGATCGCATAGTCGGAGTATTTGGCGCGGCGCTCGAAGCGGTGCGCGGAGATCATGATGGCGACCTGATCGGCCTCTTGCTCGTCATCCTGCATGCCCAGCACTTTGACGGGGTCGCCGAGGCCGTGCTCGGACCATAGCGCCTTGTCGAACAGCTTGGGGTTGTTGCCAATGACCGAGTTGGCCGCCTGCAGGATGCGCGTGCTGGAGCGGTAGTTCTGCTCCAGTTTGATGATCTGCAGGTCGGGGAAATCCACCTGCAGCGTCTTCAGGTTTTCTATCGTTGCGCCGCGCCACGCGTAAATCGCCTGGTCATCGTCGCCCACGGCGGTGAACATCGGTTTTTTGCCGATGCCGGTTACCAGCAGCTTGACCAGCTCGTACTGGCAGGTATTGGTATCCTGGTATTCATCCACCAGCAGGTAGCGCAGACGGCGCTGCCATTTGTCGCGCACCTGTTCATTGGTGCGGAACAGCTCTACCGGCAGGCGGATCAGGTCATCAAAATCCACCGCCTGGTAGGCACTCAGCGTGGCGACGTAGCTGCGGTAGATGCGGGCGGCGCTGGCTTCTTCCTCATCCTTGGCCTGGTTCAGTGCGACCTCCGGGTCCACCAGACCGTTTTTCCACAGCGACATGGCCGTCTGTATGCGGCGTATCAGCTGTTTGTCTGTAGTGATGGCCAGATCCTGCACCAGCGAGAAGCAGTCATCGCTGTCCATGATGGAAAACCTGTCCTTCAAGCCCAGCGCATTGGCTTCCTGCCGCAGGATCTTGACGCCCAGCGAGTGGAAGGTGGATACCGTCAGCTGTTTGGCCTTCTTGGGTTCCTGCAGCAGCTTGGCGATACGCTCCTGCATTTCCAGCGCGGCCTTGTTGGTGAACGTGAGCGCGGCGATGCTGCGCGCGTCGTAGCCGTGCTGCTCGATCAAATTGGCGATTTTTTGTGTGATCACACGGGTTTTTCCCGAACCGGCGCCGGCCAGCACCAGGCAGGGGCCGTCCAGATAGTTAACTGCGTCGCGTTGGGGAGTATTTAAACCGTGGGACATGTTTCGGGGACAATCAGAATTCGAGACTCGGGGAGGCGGTAATACGCAAGTTCGTTATTCCTGCGCAAGCTCGTTATTGTAAGTGCGAATGGCCCGCAGATGCGAAAAGCATGCAAACGCTGCGCTAAGCTTGTTACGATGGCTAGCGTATTTGCCATCAGACGTCTGCTTGGCCCGACCAAAACCGCAAACCCGTGCACAAATTGTTTATATTGTAATTTCGCACTAAAGATGCGCTTGGCATAAAATAGCGGATAGCTTAAGAGGGCATTATGAAATTCGAGCATCTGATAGAAATTAACGACCTGAACAACCCGATGACGCAAGTCATTACCCGCGAGCAATTATGGCGCGGACTGATCGTGCGCGCGGAATCGCCAAAGTTTTTTGTTCCCTACCTGGACGACTGCACGATTACCGAGCGTTCGGCACAGGGCGTGTCCCGCACCTTGAAGTTTGGCGACCTGATCGTCAGCGACCAGGTGCAGTATGAGGCCCTGCACCATGTGCATTATGACGTGGCAGCGCAGAACGACATTCCGCATTCGACCTTGCGCATGACGATAGAAGAACCACAGCCGCAGGCACTGTTTGTGCGTTTTGCGTATGACGACGGCCATACCGAGGCGGAAGACGCAGCCAACGAGATGTATAACGAGTACCGCCGCTCGGCCTATCAGGAATCTGATATCGACACCGTCAAGGTCATCCGCGAAATGGTCGAAGAAGGCCTGCTGCCGCCCGCGCTGAACTCCTAGGCAGCCGGCTTGTCAGCGTAGATGCGCTGCTAGATATCCACAGGGTCGATCTCCACCGACCATTTGACGCGCGTCTTCATCGCGCGCAAGTGACTTATCCACAGTTTGGCAAAAGCCTGCAAGGCGGGCCGTGACGGTGATTCCACCAATAGCTGCGCGCGGTCCATATTGGCGACGCGGGTCATTGTCATCGGTATTGGGTCATTCATCGTGATGCCGGGGTGATCGATGCACACGGCGGCTTCTTGCAGGAAATCCAGTGCAATCTGCAACTCCCTGGCTTCTGCACGCAGCAGCGCCTGATAGATATACGGCGGCATGCCGGCCTGGCGGCGCTCTTCCAGCAAATCGTCGGCAAAGCGGTCGTAATTATGCGCCATCAGCCAGTGGTAAAGCGGATGCTGTGGATAACGGGTCTGCACCATCACTTCGCTGGGATTGCCGCCCTCTTTGGTGGCGGCACGGCCGGCGCGCCCTGCCACCTGCATCAGTTGCGCGAACAGTCTTTCACTCGCACGGTAATCCTGCGAGAACAAGGCCGCGTCCGGATTCAGCGCGCCGACCAAGGTCAGGTTCTTGAAGTCATGCCCTTTGGCAACCATTTGCGTGCCGATCAGGATATCGACGTCGCCGCGGTGCACTGTTTCAAACGCGGCTTCGGCGCTGCCCTTGAGGCGCGTGGAATCCGCATCGATACGAAATACCCTTGCCTCCGGGAAAATAGCTTGCAAACCTTCTTCTATCCTTTGCGTGCCGCGCCCCAGCGGTTGCAGATCGATATTGCCGCAAGTAGGACAGGAACGGGGGATGCGCTGCTCCAGTCCACAGTGATGGCAACGCAGATTACGGTCGCCTTTATGCAGCACCAGATGCGCAGTGCAGCGCGTGCAGTCGCTGATCCAGCCGCAGGCATCGCAAGCCAGCACGGGAGCATAACCGCGCCGGTTTAAGAATAGAAGTGATTGCTCACCCTTCTCTAAACGCTTACGCATGGCTGCTATCAGCGTTGGCGTAATGCCGTTCTGGGCTTTTTCACGCTCGGTGTTAATCAGCGTGACGGCGGGCAAGACGGCGTTTTTGACGGCCCTTTCCGGCAGCGCCAGCTTGGTGTAGCGGCCAGTGCGGGCGTGCAGCCAGCTCTCCAGCGACGGCGTGGCGGAGCCTAGCACGACCGGAATATCCAGTTGTCGCGCGCGCCAGATGGCAAGGTCGCGCGCCGAATAACGCAAGCCTTCCTGTTGCTTGTAGGAAGGATCGTGCTCTTCATCGATGACGATCATTTTCAGGTTCGGCAACGAAGACAGGATCGCCAGCCGGGTGCCGAGCACTATGCGGGCCTGGCTCAGGTGCGCGGCCAGCCAGTGCCGCAGGCGTTCACCTTCTGCCATGCCGCTGTGCAAGGTGGCGATCTGTATGCCGGAAAAGCGGCTGCGCAGATGGCTTTCCAGTTGCGGCGTCAGGTTGATCTCGGGCACCAGGATCAGGATCTGGCCGTCTTCGCTTTGTTGCAGGATGCGGGCGCTGGCCTGCAGATAGACCTCAGTCTTGCCGCTGCCGGTAACGCCGTACAGCAGATGACTGGCAAATTTGCTGCTGCCGGCAATCGCGTCCACTGCCTGCTGCTGCGCCGGATTCAGGCCGGGTTCGGTATTGGGGCTGGCGTCATTACCGAGGCCGGCCTTGGCCAGCTTTTTGAGGCTGTTCAGCAGTGACACCGGTTTGGCGGCGCGCAGATTTTTGGGCAGCGCCGGTATTGCCACCTCACCCAGCGGCCGCTGGTAATACTCGGCGGCAAAGCCGCACAGCGCCAGCCAGTGCGCGGACAGCGGCGCGATCTGGCTGCGCACGGCCAGCACATCCTTCATTTTGTCGGCGGGCACGTCGGTGGTATTACCGGTTTGCACGATCAGGCCCATGACCTCCTGGCGGCCGAAAGGCACGAGCGCCAACTGGCCTGCCTGCGGCACAGCTTCGCCTTCCTGCTGTGCTGTCCAGCGGTAGTCAAAGACACGGTCCAGCGGTGTGTCAAGCGCGATTGTGAGGATTAAATGTTCCACGAACTTAATGTAAACCTTGAGGAAATGCGCTAACTTCAGGTTTCATAAGTGTTTTTTTGTAAACCTGCAAGTCCTGTGGATAACTTTGTGGAGAAAGGCCTATTGACATCTGCTTTCGCTAGCGTTTACGCGGGTTCTTTGGGAATTAGTGATTCTCAACAAAAAAACTAATCTGTTTTAAATCAACCACTTATAAATTTTTACGAAGACAGGAAAATTATTTTTTTCTTGCTTGCAGCGCCTTCTCATTTTTGTGCATAACTATCAAAAAATGTGCAAGTAAATGAGGTTTGTGTTGCGTCTATTTCATTGGCCTGCAAGGCACTTCTGCCCTGCCAGCCGCATGGATGCTAGCTTTTGCATAGCAACATGACGTATTAGCAAGGCGGGTGGGCAGACGGGGCGATAATCGCTTACATCCAACCGCGAACAGATGCGGCAGAACCAACATCCAGCGTGTCCGGACGCCCCTTTATCGCCGCCTACACAAGGTTTACGCTCCCGTTTGGCGCATCTTGCGGCTGACTTCATGCACGGTTTCCACCAGCACTGTTACCGACTCCGGCGGCGTGAACTGGGAAATGCCGTGGCCGAGGTTGAATACGTGGCCGTGGCCGGCGGAAGGCTTGCCGTAAGACGTCAGCGCGGCAGTCACCTGCTCGCGGATCTGGTCGGGGCCGGCAAACAGTACTGCCGGGTCCAGGTTGCCCTGTAACGCCACCCGGTCGCCTACCCTGGCGCGTGCCTGGCCGAGGTTGACCGTCCAATCCAGCCCTACCGCATCGGCGCCGATATCGGCGATCTGTTCCAGCCACAGGCCGCCGCCTTTGGTGAAGACGATGGCGGGAATACGCACACCGTCCTTGTCGCGCTTCAACTGGCGCATCACGTCCTGCATGTATTGCAGCGAGAAGCGCTGGTAGGCGCCATCTGCCAGTGCACCGCCCCAGCTGTCGAAGATCATCACGGCTTGCGCGCCGGCATCGATCTGTGCGTTCAGATAGGCGGCAACCGACGTCGCATTGGTGCGCAGGATGTGGTCCATCAGATCCGGACGCTTGTACATCATGCTCTTGACGGTATGGAACTCGCGCGAGCCCTGGCCTTCTACCATATAGCAAGCCAAGGTCCATGGGCTGCCGGAAAAGCCGATCAGCGGCACGCGGCCGTTCAGCGCGCGGCGGATCGACGTGACCGCGTCGAACACATAGCGCAGCCTGTTCATGTCGG
>JAYSKH010000468.1:0-12937 GCA_043726505.1 Undibacterium sp.
GTCCTCGATGTGCCGATAAAGCCCCCTCTCCCGCGTGCGGGAGAGGGCTGGGGTGAGGGGAATGGCGCTGAGGTAGAAGATTTATTGCTACGGACCAGAAGCAGATAAAACTCGACGAATTCTGTTGTTACCGTTGGGTGTCGGACGTATTCGAAGCTTCCTCAAATTAATCCGATGTCTTTAGCCTTCGCGCCGAAAACCCGTTCCACCTGGCCCGCATTCAGCCCATACATGCGCGCGAACATGCCGCCGAACATCGCGCGGTATTCGTTCAGCACGGGATAATCGCGGTTCTGGAACAGTGTGGCCTGTTCTACCCTGATCTGTTCACCCATGACCTGGCCACCGTGGATGCCGCCGCCCAGCACCCAGTAGACGCTGCCGTGGCCATGGTCGGTGCCGCGGTTGCCGTTCTCGCGGAAGGTGCGGCCGAACTCGCTGACGACGATGACTACCGTGTCCTTCCAGTCGCTGCCCATCTCCTGCGCAAAGCCAGCCAGGCCGCGCCCGAGTTCATCCAGCCGGCCCGCCAGGTAGCCGGTGGCGCCGCCTTCGCCGACGTGCGTATCCCAGCCGCCGACATCAACAAAACCGATACGGTATTTGTCCTTCATCAGCTTGGCAATGCGCCGCGCTTCCAGTTCAAAACCCTTGGCGGTGATAGCGTTGCGGTTGGCGGCATCCATCTCGCCTATCATTTCCTTCATCACGTCATCGCGCACGGTAAAACCTTCATTGACCTGCTGCGCCAGCGGCGTACCCTGGTACATGGAGGCGATCAGCTTGCTCTGGCGCGCATCCACTGCGGGTTTGCCGACGGAGCGCAATGCAGTGTTTGGAATTTGCACACTGCCCTGCATGATCAGCGGCAGCTGGTCGGTAAAGGAGATGGCTGCGGTCGTATCCACGTTGAGGGTGCCGGCCAGCCGGTTCAAAAAGCCGGAGCGGTAATCGCGGCTGCGGTCCAGCGGCTGGCCCAGCTCTATGCTGTCCTGGGTTTCAAAATGGCTGCGCGATACATCTTCGGTACCGGCAAACGGCACAAAGGCTGCCTGGCCCGCGGTAAATAGCGGGTAGATGCTTTCCCGCAGCGCAGGGTGCAAGCCCCAGTCGGCATTGATGGGCAGCGCGGAATTAAGGTCGGTGCTCGGTTTGGGCACGGCGATATTAGGCCGTGCCTGATAATAAAACTGGCTGGAAATCGGCACCAGCAGGTTGGCCGCGTCATAACCGCCGCGCATGAAGACAAACAGCAGCCGGGTCTTGGTGGCGGGCGCGGCCCACAGGTTGCCTGCAAACGAGGCAGCAGGCAACATAGCAAGGGATTTCAACAGGGTGCGGCGTTTCATCAGAATTCTCCTAGCGTCCGTGAGTCTAGCGGTGCATCAGTTCTGGCGATGACAGCAGGAAGGTATTCCACTCCTGCGGCGAACTCGCCTGGTCCAGTACCTGCCGCGTGGCAGGGCTCAACGTTTTTTGCAGCGACTGGTAATACAGCGCATTGGCCAGTTGCGGGAAGGCGGCGCGTTCCTGCGGCTGCGGGCCATCGGTTTTGAACAGGCCGGCATTGCCCGAGCCTATGGCCTTGGCGATTTCAAACCGCGTATTCATCTGCCCTGGGCTGGCCCATGAGGCTTCGGTCAGCGGATACCCGTCCGGCGTCTGGCGGCCATACAGCGGCTCGCCCATGCGGTTGAGCCAGTTCAGCATTGGCCCGGCATTCAAAATGGCCTTATCGTCATAGGCCAGGCGCACGGCAGACACCACATAGTGCACCGGGTCCTTGAACTTGCGCCCCAGCGACTGCGTGAACTCCGCCGATGAAAACATCGTGCGTAGCGTGGCCGCAATATCGCCATCGGTCTTCAGGAAGGTTTGCGCCATTCTTTCTTCCAGCGCCGGCGGCGGTTCATCGGCCACAAAATACACCGCCAGTTTGTGGCTGATGAAGTGCGCAGTGGCTGGGCTGCGGCTCAGCCTGTCTATCGCCTCATCCACTTCGGCCAGGCCACGGCCGCGCACGGTCTGCCCCAGAAACTGCTTGTTGCCGTAGTCATGCCGGTTGGGGTTGAATTCAAACATGCCCTGATGCACGTACTGGTTTTGCAGCTCTTTTTTAACGTTGGGGGTAGTGGTACCCATGTTGACGCCGACGCCGGTCAGGATGCGCGCCATTTCCTGCACGTCGTGCTGGCTGTAGCCGCCATTAACGCCCAGCGTGTGCAGCTCCATCAGTTCGCGTGCATAGTTTTCATTGATGCGGTTGACGGCGTTTTGTTCATTGTCCAGATAACGTATCATCGCCGGATGGTGCAGCGTGGCCGCCAGCAGATCGCGGAACTTGCCCAGTGCATGCGGCCGTATCGCTTTCTCTTCATAGTCGCTGACCAGCAGGCGGATATTGCTTTTGCCCTGGTGGACGTTGAAATGGTTCATCCAGAACCATGTCATCTGTTCCTGCAACTGGTTGGATGAATACAGCGCGCGCAGCAAGGAGCGGGTGGCCGATTCGCGCGCCAGCCGGTTCAGCTCTTGCTGATAGGCTTGCTGGGCGGCCTTTTTTTCATCATCATTGGTGATGGCGTCGGCATTCTTGCGCTGCTGATCCAGCTCCAGGTTCAGTTGTTCCACAGGTTTCTGCGAGATCGTCATCGCGGCAATCTGTGCCTGTACCTGCGCCGGCAAAACTGCAGCGCCAGGGTGTAGCTGCTGCTCTAGGTAGCGGTCGTAGCCCAGCGTCAGCGCCTGCTGTTCGGTGGAGGAGGTGACACCCCAGCTGATGCGGTTGACTGCGCTGGTCAGTTCTGCCTGCTTCAAAGCGGGTTTGCCGGATGCCTGGCCCCGCGCATTGCTAGATGCACAGCCTGCAAGCATTAGCGCAGCGGGTAACAGTACTGGTAGCAATACGCCGCAGACAAAAAGGCGCCGTGTGCTGTGTGGCGAAGGTACGGGCATATTAAGAGTGCCTCAAAAAAGAGAATCTGTTGTTATTGCTTCCGGATTACTCAAGTATAGGAGCTAGAACGTTTTAGACGGCTTTACGATGACGGGCATTTTGTTAATCATGAAACAATTTGTAACGACTATTGGCAGCGGATGCGATCCATTTTTGTTGAAACTTTTTTGCGCTTGCTGCTGTCAATATGGCAGCAATACTGTTAGCGTCACATTCTGGTCATAGTCATCTTCGTCAAATCGAAGCATATGAAAGCACATAGAAGCACTTACGGGAACCAATGACAGGATATCTCTCTTTGTACGCGGACTCCGCGGCGCAAAAAAACACTCTGCGGCGTCTGGCCTTGCCGGCGATTATCGCGTTGCACATATTGTTTGTGTATCTGTGGCTGGGGGCACGGCACCAGGCGGTGTTGCAAGGGCATGACAGCGCATTGACGCTGAGTTTCTTTTCACCTGCGCCTGAACAGGTAGAGACCCCACGCGCTGCACCTGTACCGCTGAAGCATGAGGTCAAGCCGCAACCGGTGACCATACCCTTGCCGCCACTGGCACAGCCGGACAATGCGCCGCGCATCAATATTCCGCCAGCCCCGTCAGCTGTCGTCGAGCAGATGCCACAGACTGCGCCCGCCGCTGCACCAAGTGACCTTACGGCCAATGCGATGCGCAGCGTTGGCAAGCTGGACAAGGAGCTGCGCAAGGAGTTTCCCTCCATCGCGCACGCGCAGCCGGAGAGCATGCAATCGAAACTCGCGAAAGGCATTGCCGCCGCAGGCGTATCGCAGGAGCGCACGACGCAGGAAAAGATCAGCCCGGACGGGCGCAGGGTCACCAAAGTCAGCGGTCCCGGCTATAGCTACTGTGTGATGACCGATAATGTGGGCCACGATGCAGGCTTCGACCAGATGCAGCGCGGCGTGCAAAGCCGCACTGTTAATTGCGGCACTCTGTTTGACTAAAGCCCTACTATCCCTCAAGCCCGAAACTCTTATGCCACGTTGCTTCATCGACCATATCGCCGTCACCGCGCCCACGCTGGAAGCAGGCGCCGATTACGTGCGTCGCGCGCTGGGCGTATCTCCCGCGTCTGGCGGAGAGCATCCGCGCATAGGCACGCACAATATGCTGCTGCGGCTGGGTGACACGGTGTATCTGGAAGTCATCGCCATCAATCCCGCTGCACCAGCGCCCGGCAGACCGCGCTGGTTTGGCCTGGATGAGTTGACGCCGGATACGCCGCCCAGGCTGGCAAGCTGGGTAGCAAGGACCGCAGACATCCACACGAGCCATGCCGCCAGCACCGAAGCGCTGGGTGATATAGAACCGATGAGCCGGGGCGCGCTGAACTGGCAGATCAGCATCCCGCAAGATGGCAAGCTGGTGCTGGGCGGCACCGCGCCGTCGCTGATACAGTGGGAGACGGAAGCGCTACCGCCCAGCCGCATGCAGGACCTGGGCCTGACGCTGACGCAGCTGGAACTGTTTCACCCGGAACCGGAGAGACTCGTTGCGCTGTTGCAGTCTCTGGACGTGGATGGGCCGGTTTCTGTTTGTCCGTTGCCTGCCGGGCAACAGCCTTATCTGGTCGCCCATATCGACTCGCTGCAAGGGCCGCGGATATTATCCGGTCAGGCAGGCTGAGGACATACATGCCAGCCGCCATCGCTGCTCCGTGAGGCTGACCAAGGTGTAGAATCGGCAACATCGACACTACACCGGAAGACCGCCGCATGAGCATCGTTTCCAGCGAAGAACAAGGCCACGCATTAGCCAGCCTTCAAAGCAAAACTCCCTTTCTATGGATTAACTCCGGCCTCGGCAGTGCTGCCACTGGTGAAGCGCTGCCAACACAGGCGGATATCCAGCAAGCCGCTGACCGGCTTCAACGTTTTGCGCCACTGCTGGCGCAGCTATTCCCTGAAGTGGCGGCCAGCGGCGGCATCATTGAATCTGAACTGATCGCCGTGCCGCAGCTGCAAAAGATATTGCTGGGTGCTGACAGCGCCACTACCGCAGGCCGAGTCTGGATCAAGGGCGACCATGCACTGCCGATTGCCGGCTCCATCAAGGCGCGCGGCGGCATTCATGAAGTGCTGGAGTTTGCACAGAAGCTGGCGATGGAACACGGCCTCATCGGTGCCGGATCGGATTATCTGCAACTGGCGGGGCCGCAGGCGCGTGCGCTGTTCAGCCAATATACGGTGGCCGTGGGTTCCACCGGCAATCTCGGCCTCAGCATAGGCGTCATCGCTTCGGCGCTGGGCTTCAAGGCGGCGGTGCACATGTCAGCCGATGCCAAAGAGTGGAAGAAAGAACGGCTGCGCAAGCGCGGCGTGCAGGTGGTGGAGCACGAGGGCGATTATGAAAAAGCTGTTGCCGCCGGCCGCAGCGAAGCGCAGGCAGACCCGTTTTGTTATTTTGTCGACGACGAGCATTCGCTGTCGCTGTTCCTCGGTTACGCGGTGGCCGCATCACGCTTGCAGGCGCAACTGCAAGAGCAGGGCATTACGGTGGATGCGCAGCATCCTTTATTCGTTTATCTGCCCTGCGGCGTCGGCGGTGCGCCGGCCGGCGTCAGCTTCGGCCTGAAGCAGGTATTCGGCGCGCATGTGCATTGCTTCTTTGCAGAGCCGGTCGCTTCCCCTTGCGTGCTGCTGCGCATGCTGTTTCCAGACAGGCCGGGCATCTCCATCTACGACATCGGCCTGGATAACCATACCGATGCGGATGGCCTTGCCGTGCCGGTGGCGTCTGAATTGGCGGTGGAAGTTATGCGGCCGCTATTGTCGGGCGTGTTTACCGTGGAAGATGATGCGCTGTTCCGCTACCTGTTTCAGTTGCAAGCCAGCGAAGGCATACGCATAGAACCTTCGGCCGCCGCCGGTTTTTCCGGACCGGGGATGCTGCTGGAGTCGGACGCGGGCCGGGCGTATTTACAACAAAACGGTTTGAGTTCTTTGATGGCGGATGCAACGCATATTCTGTGGACTACCGGCGGCCTGTTTGTGCCGGACGATGAATATGCGCGCTTTCTCACCAGGGGTAAAGCACTCTGCACGTAGCAGCCACAAGCTGATGGGCGTAATCTGGCCTTGCATTGCCGAGTGGTAACATATACCATCAGAAAAATACTTTACGGCAATTGTTGTTTTTGTAATTGTGCGGCAGCCGGCTTCTGAATGTTGCCGCTGCCCTAGAACAATGTCCACCCAAGGAAACGGCGATTTCCGGGCGGCACAGCAACACGCTGTTGAGCTTGGCAATTTTCAACCATGGGGACAAAATGAAAGCACATCGAAAACTGGCCTTGGTAGCAGGAGTGGGCCTGGGGCTGGCAGCCATGCTGGCAGGCGGCGCGGCACTGGCTGAACCCGGCATCACCGCCGACACAATCACGATAGGGCAGTCGGCAGGCTTTACCGGTACGGCAGCCGAAGAAGTAAAGCAGGCAACCGCCGGAGCGCAGCTGTACTTCGACATCATCAACAAGCAGGGTGGCCTGTTCGGCAGGAAGATCGTGCTGGAATCGCTGGATGACGGCTTTGAACCCAAGCGCACAGCAGAAAATACCCGTAAGCTGATCGCCGACAAAAAAGCCTTTGCGCTGTTTCTGTACCGCGGCACACCAACGACCGAAGGCGTGCTGCCGCTGATAGCCGAAGCAAAGATCCCGCTGATCGCACCGGTCAGCGGCGCGTCTTCACTGCACGAGCCGGCGCAGCATTACCTGTTTAACGTGCGCACCAAATACCGCGACGAAGTGCATTCCGCAGTGACCCAACTTGCCGGCATGGGCCTGAAACAGTTCGCCGTGCTGGCCTCCAATGACTCGTTCGGGCTGGATGCACTAGAGGGCTTGAAAGAATCCGTCAAGAAAAACAAGCTGCCCGAACCGCTGATCGCCAGTTACGAGCGCAATACCGTCGCCGTTGAAGGTGCAGTGAAGAAAATATTTGATGCCAAGCCGCAGGCCGTGCTGCTGTTCTGCACGGCCAAACCCTGCGCCGCCTTCATCAAGCAGTACCGCGAAGCAGGTGGCGGCCAGCAACTAGTCACGCTATCCAATGTCAGTTCGCAGGTGTTCCTGCAAGGCCTGGGCAAGGATTCGCGCGGCCTCGGCATGACGCAGGTCTTCCCCAACCCGCGCAGCGCCAGCGTGCCCATTTCCAAGGAATTCCTGACGGCGCTGAAAAGCCGTTCAGAGCTGTCTGATTCCTACCCGACGTTTGAAGGTTATATCTCCGCCAAGGTCTTGGTAGAGGGTTTGAAGCGCGCCGGTGCCAAGCCCACGCGCGAAGGCCTGGTCACTGCGCTAGAAGGCATGGGCGGATACGACATGGGTGGCTTGACCCTGAACTACGGCCCTAAAAGCCGCGACGGCATCAGCTTCATTGAGCTGACGGTTATTGGCAAAGACGGCTACGTGCTGCGGTAGTAGCTTGGGTGGCTTAAGTTAGCGCAACTCAGCGCAACTCAGCGCAACTCAGTATACGCATCATCAGCTGTCCTGATCTCAGGACAGCACTTCCTTCACTCGAGCGCGCAACTCGGGCAGCAGTTCTTCTTCAAACCAGGGATTACGTTTCAGCCACAGCCTGTTGCGTGGGCTTGGGTGGGGCAGTGGCACCGTATGTGGCCAGTGCTTGCGCCAGGCTTGCACAATTTCCGTCACCGAGGCCCGGCCTCCGGGGAAATGATAGGCCTGCGCATATTGGCCTATCACCAGCGTAAATTTGATGCTGGGCAGGTGGTCTAGCAGGGGCTGCCTCCACGCTGGCGCGCACTCCGGCCGCGGCGGCAGATCACCCGCCTTGGTGCTGCCAGGAAAACAGAAACCCATCGGCACCAGAGCCACCAGCTTGTCGTCGTAAAAGACTTCCGGCGTCATGCCCAGCCATTCACGCAGCCTGTCGCCGCTGACGTCATTAAACGGTATGCCGGTCTCATGCACCTTGCGGCCCGGCGCCTGGCCTGCAATCAGGATGCGGGCGGAAGCGTTTGCCTGCACCACGGGCCGTGGCCCCAGCGGCAGATGCTCCGCACACAGCGTGCAGGCGCGGACTTCGGTGAGCAGTGAGGTAAGAGTGGGCATTCTGGAGATATTTTTTATATCAACGTGTATTTGCTATTCTTCCAGAATCCCATAAAGCAAGTACAACATCCATTTGACTATTGTGTTGTTTATCTACGCCCTCCATTACTCTGATCCAAAGATCTTTCGAGGAGATAAGTGTGAGCTTGCGGGACCGAAGAAGACTTAATGCGCTTAGGGCATATTTTTTATTGTCTTTGGATTTTGTATAGCTGCCGGAAGGAATTCCAATGATCTCTCCGGATTCCGCCAGTCCAAGGAACGCACATTTCGGACAGTTTTTTGTTGCCGATGTGGGACTGTTAGGGAATTTTTTTGCCGCAGCAATTTCCCATGCAAGAATCGGCGAAACGCCCTTCGCAGCAGCAGATGCCGCTTCAATGGCAATTGAACCGTAGTTTGAATTATTTCGATTCATATATTGTCCATTATAAAAATCCCGTCGATATCCACGGCACTGCCGCAATCAAAATCAGCGCGATGAATAGCGCCCCCAGATAAGGCCATACATATTTCATTGCATGGTCGGGGTTCACACGGCCGATGGCGCAGGCGGCATAAAAGCCGACGCCGAAAGGCGGCGCGAACAGACCTAGTCCCATCGCAAATACTACCACCATCGCATAATGCACTTCATGGATGCCAACTGCGCGCGCTACCGGGAACAGCAGCGGGCCAAACAGCACAATCGCCGGTATGCCTTCCAGCACGCTGCCCAGGATGACAAAGGCAAACACCGATATCACCATGAAACCCGCCTTGCCGCCGGGGACAGAAGACATGCTCTCCGCCAGCATGTGGGAGAAGCCGGATTGCGTCAGCCCCCAGGCCATCGCCGTGGCGCAGCCGATGATGAACAGGATAGCGCCGGACAGCGATGCCGTTTCCACCAGCATAGGGTACAGGCGCTTCCAGTCAAAACGGCGGTACACCAGCAGGCCCACCACAAAGGTATAGGCGATGCCCACGGTGGACACCTCGGTCGCCGTGGCAATGCCCTCGGCCACCACGGTGCGTATCACAAAGGGCAGGGCCAGCGCGGGCAATGCAATAAAGAACAGCTTGATGATCTGCCTGGCGCTGGCGCGCTGTGTGCCCGACAGGTCTTCGTTGCGGGTATGAAAAAACACCACCACCGCCAGCGCCAGCGCGCCGATCAGCGCCGGCAGCAGGCCGCCGGCAAACAGCGCGGCAATCGATACGCCGGTGACCGAGCCTATCGTAATCAGCACCAGGCTGGGCGGTATCGTTTCCGACATCGCGCCGGACGAAGACAGCAGCGCGATCATGCGGCCATCTTCCGCGCCGCGCCTTTTCATTTCCGGCAGCAGCGCCGGGGCCACGGCTGCCATGTCGGCCGCCTTGGAGCCGGAGATGCCGGACACCAGGTACATCGCACCCAGCAGCACATAGGCCAGGCCGCCGCGCACGTGGCCCAGCAGCGAAGCCAGGAAATCCACCATGGCCCTGGCCAGCCCCGTCATTTCTATCAGCAGGCCGAGAAAAACAAACAGCGGCACCGACAGCAGGATCAGCGCCGACATGCCTTCATCCATGCGGCTGACGACAATGGTCAGCGGGGTTTGCGTCGTCAGCGCCAAATAAGACAGCGTGGCCACGCCAAAGGCAAACGCAATCGGCACGCCGCAGCCCACACACACCGCCACCACGCCGACGAAGAAGATGAGCAGGTTGATATTGCCCAGCTTGAAGAACAGCGGCTGCGCCATCCACAGAGCGCCGCACAGCAGGCCAAAGCAGATCAGTGCAATGACCAGTTGCCGCCCACCGGCCTGTTGCAGCAAGCGTATCAGCGCAATGGCCATCATCATCACCGCGCCAACGCCTATCGCGGCCACGCGCAGGCCGTCATGGATCTCCAGCGCCGGTGACGTGATCATCCACTGGTCCTGAAAATACTCATAGGCTGGCAGGATAATTTCCAGTACAAAGGTTGCCACCACCAGCTGCGCGGCAAGCTGCACCCAGCTTCTGGCGCCGGGCCGCAGCCGGTTCACCAGCGTGGTCAGCCGCATGTGCTCACCGCGCCGCAGTGCGATGACGGCACCCAGCATTGCCAGCCACAGAAACAGGATGGAAGCCAGTTCATCCGACCAGGTAATAGGAGAGTTAAAAACGTAGCGGGACGTGACCCCGGCCAAAAGGATCAGTATTTCCAGCGCCACCAGGATGGCAGCCGGTACTTCGCTGGCCCAGGCGAGCAGCCTGTCCAGCTTGTGCAAGATTGGATAACGCGAAGGCGCAACGGAAACGCCGGCCTCCGCTGTGCCGGCGAGTGTGTGGCTGGTTTGCATGAGGCTGTTTCTTTATTCCAGTTTGCCGGTATATTTTTCCAGCAGGGCCCAGGCATCGGCGCCGTACTTTTTCTTCCACTCCGCATAGAAGCCGGATTTTTTCAGCGCCGCGCGGAAGCTATCCGGGTTCACCGCATTAAAGGTCAGGCCCTTGGTCTTCAGTTCCACTTCCAGCGTATTGTTGAGGCGGCGCACGTCATCGCGCTCATTCAGGGCGGCGGCGTTGAAATGTTTGGTAACGATGGCCTGGATATCCTTCGGCAGCTTGGCCCAGTTCTTGCCGCTGGCCAGTAGCCAGAAACCGTCCCACATATGGTTGGTCTGCGAGCAGTATTTCTGCACTTCATACAGCTTGGCTGTCTGGATCACGGCCAGCGGGTTTTCTTCGCCATCCACAATCTTGGTTTGCAGTGCCGAATATACTTCGCCAAAGTTGATGCTGGCAGGGGCCGCATCAAAGGCTTTGAACATGGACGTCCACAGCGGGCTGACCGGCACGCGTATCTTCATGCCCTTCAGGTCGGCAGGCGTGTTGATGGGTTTGGAGGAACTGGTGATCTGGCGGAAACCGTTGTCCCAGATCTTTTCAAACGGATGCAGGTTGGCTTTTTCTATATTGCTGCGGATGAAGGCGCCCAGCTCGCCATCCATCGCCGGCCATACCTGCTGGTAATCTTTAAATGCGAAGCCGATGCCATTGATGGAAGCCACCGGCACCAGCGTGGACAGGATCAGGCCCGACAGCGTAAAGAAATCTATCGCGCCGGAACGCACCTGCGACAGCATGTCGGTATCCGTGCCCAACTGGCTGCTAGGAAAAATCTGTATGCTGACGCGGCCATTGGTGTCCTTGCGGATGGCGTCTGCCGCCTCTTTCGCGCGTACGTTCAGCGGATGGGTAATCGGCAGGTTGCTGGCAAACTTCAGGTTGAATTCGGCGCTTTGCGCAAAGGCGCTGTTCGCGGTAAGGCTGGCAATACCGGCGATGCTGCTGCTTATACCAGTTATGCCAGTTATGCCAGTGGTGGAAGCAAGGGCGCCCAGTGTCAGTGTGGAAGCATTCGACAGAAAATTTCTGCGCTTGGTGTTCGGCATTTGTCTCGTCCTGTGGGGTTGGAATACATATTTTTGGTCTTCTGGTAGCGGGGTAATGCTGTCCGTCAGGCCCAGGATGGCGGGCCGGCTTGCTGCAGCCCGGTAGGGCTGTTTTCTCGATGTACAAATTGTCACTGAAATCGTCCACAAAGATACGCTGTGGGGTCTTTATTTGTCAATTTTAATTGGCATCAAGGTGCGAAGGAGGAAAACCGGGTGTTTTTGGCTGTGAAGGCTCCCTATCTCTTCGTATATCTGCGGATATGGGTAAAGATATGGCACTGCAAGGCTTCTCAGCCATTAAAGCGCTACAATGGGGCCGATTACAGGTTTATCTCACCAGGATACTGCCCTGTCTGCCAGGCAGACAGCGGCGCACAATGAAACTCTCCCACTTCATCAACGAACACATCGAAGAAATCCTCGTTGAATGGGACTCCTTTGCGCGTAGCCTGCAGCCCAATGCCGGCAGCAAAGCCACGCTGGCGCAGAATGATTATGCACGGCAGATGCTGGCGGCGATCGCGCTGGATATCGATACCACCGAAAACGCTACGCAGCAATACGAAAAATCCAAAGGCATGGCGCCCGCGCGCATCGGCGCAGAGAGCGCGGCATCCACGCACGGTACGCAAAGGCAGGTAAGCGGCTACACGCTGGTGCAGCTGACGGCGGAATACCGCGCGTTGCGGGCTACCGTGCTGCGGCTGTGGCTGCCGACAGTAGAACAGGTGACCGAAGCCACCAGCCACGACATGATACGGTTTAACGAAACCATCGACCAGGCGCTGGCCGAATCGGCGGTGACCTATTCGGACCAGGCCACCCGCACGCGCGACACCTTCCTCGCCATCCTGGGGCATGACCTGCGCAGCCCGCTAACGACCATCACGATGGCGGGCGATTTCCTGTCACGCGCCGAAGTCGGCAATGAACGCACGCTGAAGGTAGGCGCGCGCATCAAGCGCAGCGCGGCGACAATGACAACGATGGTCAATGATCTGCTGGAATACGCGCGCACGCAGCTGGGCGGCGAGATGCCGGTGACGCTGAGCCTGGCCAATATGAAAGAGATTTGCCAGTCGGTGATGAACGACGCCGGCGCGGCCCATCCGGATTGCGCGTTTGAACTGGATACCTCCGGAGAGCTGGTCGGCTATTTTGACAGCGTGCGCCTGCACCAGGTGTTTGCCAACCTGCTCAATAATGCCGCGCAATACAGCTCCAGGGCTTTCCCGATTACGATTCTTGCCGCTGGCGGTCCCGATGCCGTCGTCGTGCATATCGGCAACCGTGGCCCTGTGATTCCCGAGCACTCGCTGCAGGCCATCTTCAACCCGCTGGTGCAGCTGTCGATGGAAGGGCATGAGGCAGAGCGGCCATCCACCAGCACAGGCCTGGGCCTGTTTATAGCGCGCGAAATTACCGAGGCGCATGGCGGCAACATCTCGGCGGCCTCAACCGAAGCCGCCGG
>JAYSKH010000469.1:0-12593 GCA_043726505.1 Undibacterium sp.
TCTTTGACGTTAAACTCATCAGGTAAGAGCCAATATAAGACGTCTCACCAGGCTTTATCGAAAAGCGGATAGGCTTAGCTAGCAGTACTGAAAACCTGAACTCGCTAGAACCAATTGAAAAATGAGCATGGTTAATTTCGTATTCGCCCGGAGGCAGCTTCTTCGCAACGGCCATACCAGTCCCTGATTGCCAATCATCTAAAGGCACGACACCTTTAGGATCAGAAGAGTACTGGAACTCAAGCTCATCTGAAGTTTCCAGTCGATACCCTGAAAGGATCGGCGACATTGTTACTTTGTTGTCGGACTGCCCCAGCGACAAAACAACATATCCCGCGTCCGCACCTTTATAGTCAGTCAGTGCATTACCTGTGCTCGCACACCCGCCAACCATTACAATTGTTATCCACGCTATTAGCAACCTCCGTGTTATCCAACTTACCTTTCCACCACAAATGCGAGATTTAGTCGATTGCATTTTGCCGCCAGCTGTTAAGAAATTTATTTAAAAATAGTGAGAGAAATTCATTTTCTGTCGCCCCACCTCCTCAATTTCCCAGAGTAAAGCTGCAAGCAACTTCTCACCCCACCTCAATTCGCCCTCTTGCAACGTTCGATCAGACACGGATTTTCCACATCGACAAGCGACTTATCCGTCAGAGAAAAGGTCCTATGCACGCAACACACAAAAAAGCAAAGTGCGTTGGCTCTACTGACTGCATGAAACGAGACATAAGTCACAGTGATAAGAAGTGCAATAGCATGCCACGAGGTTATCACATTCACAATATCGTTGTTAGAAAAATCTAATCGTTCTAAATAGCTCTGTCTGCGCACGAATATGCAAGATTACAAACAGCGATGGTGCGACACTCCCCCTTTTCTTCATAGCGTTAGCCCTCGACACTACGCGGTCATTTCATTCATTTTTAATATTCGATATTTTCGATAATAAGATCGTAAATTTTCCGTTTTTCTTTCTTAATTATTACGTCCATACTGTGACACATCAGCTCAGGAACACAATATTAAGACGAGAACGAGTAGCCCAAGGCACTTAGATCTATCATCAAAAATACTGTCACTAAACTGATGCAACAGAAAGAAAATTGCTTTTTTAAACTTAATTTAAATTTAACTTTTATCATCATTGGAGAACATCATGGCAATCGCAAAAGCTCAACCAGGTAAAACTTTGCTCGACGGCAGCAACCACACTCTGATCATGATCGACCACCAGTCGCAAATGTCGTTTGCCACCAAGTCGATAGACCCCGTCCTGCTGCGCAACAATGCAGCGCTGGTCGCCAAGGCAGCAAAAGAATTCAAGGTATCCACGATACTGACTACCGTGGCGGAAAAATCTTTCTCCGGCCCGATGTTTGATGAAATCAAATCCGTTTTCCCGAATGAAACCGTGATCGACCGCACGACGATGAATACCTGGGAAGACAGCCGCATTGCCGACCGGGTCAATGCGATTGGTAAAGACAAGATCGTGCTGGCCGGTTTGTGGACTTCGGTCTGCATCGTCGGACCTGCATTGTCCGCGCTGGACCAGGGTTTTGAAGTGTATGTAATCGCAGATGCCAGCGGCGACGTGTCGGATGAAGCCCATCAGCGCGCGATGGAACGCATGATACAGGCGGGTGCCCGCCCGATGACCTCGTTACAATATTTGCTGGAACTGCAACGCGACTGGGCACGCAGCGAAACCTATAATGAAACTGTCGCCACAGCGATCACCAATGGCGGCGGCTACGGCCTGGGCCTGATTTATGCCAAAACCATGTTCAATGCGAGTGAAGGCCACTGATTTTTCAGTACTACAAGAGATTCACCGAGCACACCCGCCGCCCGCCGGCGGGTTGAATCCTCATCCAGCATTTCCAGCATTCATTGACCAGCATACCCGCATTGCTGATCAATGAAACCCGGAATAAAAAATCGACCAACAGAATCAGGGAGCCCAGCATGTCAGCAGACACCATCTTCTTCAACGGCAAATTTCATACCGTCAACCGCGAGCAGCCACTGGCCGGCGCAGTTGCCATCAAGGATGGCAAATTCCTCGCCGTCGGTGACATGGAAGAAATGCAGCAGCACCAGACTTCCGCGACAAAAATGATAGACCTGCAAGGGCGCACTGTTGTGCCGGGACTCAACGATTCGCATATTCACCTGATCCGCGGTGGCCTGAACTACAATCTGGAGCTACGCTGGGAAGGCGTACCATCGCTGGCCGACGCACTTCGTATGCTGAAAGAACAGGCGCTGCGGACACCGCATCCACAATGGGTGCGCGTTGTCGGCGGCTGGACCGAATTCCAGTTTGCCGAAAAACGTATGCCTACGCTGGATGAAATCAATGCAGCGGCGCCAGACACACCGGTGTTTATCCTGCATCTGTACGACCGCGCTTTGCTGAACCGCGCAGCCTTAAACGCAGTCGGCTACACAAAAGACACGCCCAATCCGCCCGGCGGCGAGATCCAGCGTGACGCCTCCGGCAACCCAACCGGCATGCTGATTGCGCGCCCCAATGCGATGATTCTGTATGCAACGCTGGCCAAAGGCCCCAAGCTGCCCTTGGACCAGCAGGTCAACTCCACCCGCCAGTTCATGCGGGAACTGAACCGGCTGGGTCTGACCAGCGCAATCGATGCCGGCGGCGGCTTTCAGAACTATCCTGAAGACTACGCCATCATCGACCAGCTCGCCAAAGAACAGCAGTTGACGGTGCGGATTGCCTACAACCTGTTCACGCAAAGGAAAGGCCAGGAACTGGAAGATTTTCAGGAATGGACGCAGATGGTAAAACCCGGCGACGGCAGCGATTTTTACCGGCACAACGGCGCCGGCGAAATGCTGGTGTTTTCTGCCGCCGATTTTGAAGATTTTCTGGAACCGCGCCCTGATCTGGCCGCAGGCATGGAAGACGAACTGGAAAAAGTGGTGCGCCACCTGGTCAGCCAGCGCTGGCCGTTCCGGCTGCATGCCACTTATGATGAATCGATAGGCCGCATGCTGGACGTGTTTGAAAAGGTCAACCGGGACATTCCTTTCGATGGCCTTCATTGGATATTCGACCATGCGGAAACCATCTCACCGCGCAATATCGAGCGCGTGCGCGAACTGGGTGGCGGCATTGCGATCCAGCACAGGATGGCCTTCCAGGGTGAATACTTTGTCGACCGTTACGGCGTAGAAGCAGCCAAACTGACACCGCCGATTGCGCGCATGCTGGATGCCGGCATACCTGTCGGCGCTGGCACCGACGCGACCCGCGTGGCCAGCTACAACCCATGGACCGCGCTGTACTGGCTGGTGTCCGGCCGCACGGTAGGCGGCATGCGCCTGTACGACAACCCTGCCCGGCTGTCACGCGACACAGCACTGGCCTTGTGGACGACCGGCAGCAGCTGGTTCTCCAACGAGCAAGGCAAGAAGGGTCAGATCAAGACTGGCCAGTTGGCTGACCTAGCGGTGTTGTCGGCAGATTTTTTCAGCGTCGATGAAGACAGTATCAAATCCATAGAATCGGTATTGACGGTTGTAGACGGCAGGATCGTGTATGGCGCAGCAGAATTCACGCCGCTGGCGCCGCCCGCCATTCCGGTGCTGCCTGACTGGTCGCCGGTGGCGAAGGTTCCCGGTCACTACCGTGCGGCCGCCAAAGGCCAGCAACAAAAAACGGCAATGCTGCCACACCAGTGCAAAGGCTCTTGCGGCGTGCACGGGCACTCGCACGACAGAGCGCGTAAATCCACCGTACCGGTGTCTGATTTTTCAGGCTTCTGGGGCACGATGGGCTGCAGCTGCTTTGCATTCTAAGCATAGCCCTCATCAAGGAGATTCATCATGTCTTATTCAAAAATCCTGCTCGGGCTGATTCTGTCTTTTGTCACGGGAGTAGGCTGCCAGCTGCTGCACATACCCGTGCCTTCACCACCGGTGCTGACCGGCGCGTTCCTGGTGTTCATGATGAGCATAGGCTACTGGCTGGTGGACCGCTTCCTGGTTGCGCACGCCGCAAAAAACAAGCAATTCTGCGGCGGCCACGCAATAGAAAAAGAAAGAAAATAAACATGGACATTCTGATAGGCGCAGGCTTGGGCCTGGCGATAGGAGCGATCTGCCGCTGGCTGGATATTCCGTCACCGGCTCCGCCCACGCCGATAGGCGCACTGCTGGTAGTAGCAATGACCGCAGGTTTTGTCATTGCCGGAAAATTCGCATAAACCGCTCAACATTCACAGACTCAATTAGGACTCACATCATGCAAACTGCTGTCAAACCCTATAAATCCTTTCCGTTCTCGTCGCCCGACCTGGGCCTGCTGTACCTGCGTCTGACAGGCGCGGCGCTGCTACTGTATGTGCACGGCATTCCCAAGCTGCTGCACTACAGCACCGAACTGCAACATATTGAAGACCCCTTCCATCTCGGAGCCGGCTTCTCTCTGTGGTTTGCCTTGTTTGCCGAAGTACTGTGTCCTGTACTGATCGCCATCGGCCTGCTGACCCGGCTGGCCGCGCTGCCGGTCATTGCGCTGCTACTGGTCGCTATGCTGTTTGTCCATCCAGACTGGAGTATCGCCGATGGCCAGTTTGGCTGGCTGCTGCTGATCGTGTTCGGTTCGATTGCGCTGGCAGGCCCAGGACAGTATTCGATGGACGCCAAACGCCATACAAGGAGCCTCCCATGAGCCAGAACAGGGCAATGGGCATAGGCCTGGGATTTACGGCCGGTTACGTGGACACAGTGGGTTTCGTGGCGCTGTTCGGTCTGTTCACCGCGCATGTGACCGGCAACTTCGTGCTGATAGGCAGTGAGCTGGCGCGCCCTTCTCATGGTGTGCTGATCAAGTTCCTGGCCTTTCCCGCGTTCGTCGGCGCGGTGGCGCTAACGCGCATGATCGTCATCTGGCTGGAGCGCGCCGGCAAGGCGCCATTGCGCACGCTGTTCACGGTCCAGGTCAGCTTTCTGACGGCCTTTATGCTGCTGGGCTATTTTGCGCTACCGATAACAGATACCGAGGCGGTCATCGTGCTGCTGGCGGGCATGTCGGGCGCAGCAGCCATGGGTGTGCAAAACGCCGCCAGCAGGCTGGCGCTGAGCGATATTGCACCAACTACCGTCATGACTGGTAATGTGACGCAGCTGGTCATCGACCTGGTTGATATCCTGCGCGGCAGCGCCGACACTGCAGTGCGCGGCAGGATCACCAAATTCCTATGGCCCATCGTCGCATTTGGCGTGGGTGCAATAGGCGGTGCGTTTGCGTATATGCACCTGCAATTCTGGGCGCTGCTGTTGCCCATCGCCATATTGGGCTGGTTTGCCGTGAGCGAATAGGAAAATCCGGAAATCCCTGACTGGATTCGCATCCGAAGCGTTTTTTAGACTAGCTGGCGTGTTTGCCCTAAAATGGCGGCATGAAACATTTAGAATTATTGCTGCCGTTTGCCATTCCGCCCCTGCCGCTGGCCCAGGATCTGGCCAGGGAATTGAAGATTCCTGCGTTATCGCTGCTGATATCCCGAGCCAAAGCACTGCAAACACGGCAGTTTGAGGAATTTTCCAGGCTGTTGCCGCACGAAGCCCTGCTGTCGGAAGCCAGTGGTGCCGCCTCCAGTGGCTTTGCCGTCACCAGCCCCGCCGACACGCATAACAAAATGCTGGCGCTGGGCTTGCCAGTGGCCCAGGGCCACTGGTTTACCCTCAGCCCCATGCATATCCACATTGCCAGGGACCATCTGGTGCTGACGGATCAACGCCGGCTGGATCTCAGCGATGCAGAAGCGCGCGCACTGTTTGTCTCTGCTCAAGCCATGTGTGAAGAACTGGGCAAGACCTTGATGTATGGAGACGCCCGTACCTGGTTCCTGCGTGCGGACGACTGGGCCGGTTTGCAAACCGCGACGCCGGATGCGGCCTGCGGCCACAATATCGATATCTGGATGGCCAAAGGTGGCAATGAGCTGCAATGGCGCAAGCTGCAAAACGAGATACAGATGCTGTGGTTCGCCGACAAGGTCAATAGCGAGCGTGAGATGCAAGGCCTGAAGCCGGTCAACTCCGTGTGGCTATGGGGCGGCAGCGCGCAGGCCCTACCGCAGGAAAACGCTTACCGCGCCAATATTGAGTCAGCTGCGGCCCTGGCAGCCGGCAAGGGCCGCATCTTGCTGGACGCGCTACTGGAACCGGCACTGAACGAAGACTGGGGCGCATGGCTGGATGCCATGCATGCACTGGAAGCTGCATGGTTCGCGCCAGCTGCCGCCGCGCTACAAGGAGGAAAGCTGGAACAGCTGACATTGAACGCCACCGATGCGGCAACGCTGGCCACTTTCACGATTACACCGTGGTCGTTGCGAAAATTCTGGATCAAGCCTTCGTTTACACCGCTTATTTCTTTGGCCCGACCATGACACGTATTACCACCCGCGGCTATTCGCTGCGCGACTCAGAAATGCTGCGCCAAAGCGGCGTGCATCCAGTGCTGGCCAGGCTGTACGCTGCGCGTGGCACCAAAGAAACCGCAGAATTGATGACCGAACTGAATGCGCTGATCGCACCGGCCGGTTTGCTGCACATCGACAAAGCCGCTATATTCCTGGCCGACGCCATTGCGCAAAACAAGCGTATGGTCATCGTCGCCGATTATGATTGCGATGGCGCCACTGCCTGTGCAGTCGGCTTGCGCGGTTTGCGCATGCTTGGCGCACAGGTCGACTACATCGTGCCCAACCGTTTTGAATACGGTTACGGTCTGACGCCGGAAATAGTCGCGCTCACCGTCAGAGAAAAATCGCCTGACATCATCGTCACGGTCGATAACGGTATCGCCAGCATAGACGGTGTTGCTGCTGCCAATGCACTGGGCATAGAAGTCGTGGTCACCGACCACCACCTGCCGGCAGACACGCTGCCGCAGGCCCGTGTCATCGTCAACCCCAACCAGCCGGACTGCGGCTTCCCCAGCAAGAACCTGGCGGGAGTCGGCGTCATGTTTTATGTGTTGCTGGCGCTACGCGCAGAGATGCGCAAACGCGGCATCTTCGATACGCAGAATCAGCCCAAGCTCGATACGCTGTTGGACCTGGTGGCACTGGGCACCGTTGCCGACGTCGTCAAGCTGGATGCCAACAACCGCATCCTCGTTGCACAAGGCATCAAGCGCATGCGCGCGGGTCGCATGCATGCCGGTATCGCCGCATTGTTCCGCACAGCTGGCCGCGAAGCGCGTACTGCCAGCCCGTTTGATCTTGGTTTTGCACTGGGGCCACGGCTGAATGCCGCTGGCCGCCTGGCCGATATGGCCTTGGGCATAGAATGCCTGACCACTGATGATGAAGGCCGCGCCTGGGAAATCGCTCAGCAACTGGACGCCATCAACCGCGACCGGCGCGAGATAGAAGCCGAGATGCAGGATACAGCGCTGGCGCTGCTGGACAGCTTCAAGCCGCAGAACAGCTGCACCATCACCGTATTTGATGAAGGCTGGCACCAGGGGGTGATCGGCATCGTCGCATCGCGTTTGAAAGACAAGTTCTACCGCCCTACCATCACCTTTGCGCCCGGCGGCGAAGGGCTGATCAAGGGGTCGGGCCGCTCCATCCCCGGTTTCCATCTGCGCGATGCATTGGATCTGGTGTCCAAACATGCACCCACGCTGATCCAAAAATTCGGCGGCCATGCGATGGCGGCCGGCCTGACGATACGCGCGGACGATCTGCCGGCCTTCCAGGCCGCGTTTGAAGCCGTCGGCAAAAGCTGGCTGCAGCAGCATCAGCTGGAAAGGGTTGTGGAAACCGATGGCCCGCTGGAAGATGCATATTACACCACCGACTTCATCAGCCTGCTGGACAGCCAAGTCTGGGGCCAGGGATTTGCGCCGCCGGTTTTTTGTGATGATTTCAGGCTTATTTCACAACGCATCCTGAAAGAACGGCATCTGAAGCTGCTGCTGGAAAGGAATGGCCAGCGTTACGACGCAATCTGGTTCGGCCATACCGACACACTGGCAGACAAGGTAAAAGTCGCATTCAGGCTGGACGCCAATGAATACAATGGCGTGACGCGGGTGCAGCTGATGGTGGAACACGTGGAATGAACGGCCTTTGCAAGCCGGAGCTGAAGCATGGCATCCGCATACCGATATTGTCGACCAGCAGACGTTCCGTCGGACGAATGTGTCACGAATACCACAGCATCACGGCGTCATCACTGTGTCATTACGGCGAGATATTTTCGGCAGCAGACGCTACCTGCGTCTGCCGCTTGCATGCTGGCTCGTTGGCCTGAGCCTGGCTTTGCGACACATCAAACATCACCTCCGCGCTTAAAACAGAGCGATATCCCCGCGTCACTGCAATTCCTTGCTGGTGCAAGCCTTAGTCTCTACCAGGCAAGTAGCAAGCCTTCCGCGCCGCGCTGCACCTTCCCCTTGAGTAGCTCTGCACTTCTATTTAGACGGTGTATTCATGGTGTCAGCCCTGCCAGAGTTCCTGGGCTCGGCAAACACTGCCAAACATTTGCACTCAAGTAATAAGCGTGTAACAAGTGCTCTATAAGATGCGCATGCCCTAGCCACCTCAACTAGCCCAAGGCCATGCGGCGCTTCTTCGCAGAACACTGGATTACTGACTATCACTATAAAGACCAGCCTCATGACATTCCAACGTACCCACATTGCAAGCGCTGTCGCGCTGCTCGCCGCATCCGCCGCCAGCGCCTACATGCCTGCTTACGCACAAACCAGCACAGGTGCCAACGCTCCCGCTTCGCAGACCGCAGTTGCAGCGCCTGAAAGCGCAACCGAGAACGTGATCGTCACCGGTACGCATCGTTCCAACCGCACCCAGTTCGACACCATGGCGCCGGTTGACGTGTTCTCCCGCGAAGACATCGCCTCGGTCGAATCGAATGATCTCAATAGCGTGTTGGCGCAACTGGTGCCATCTTTTGTCGTACAGCGCCTGCCGCTGGCTGATGGCCAGGTGTTCGTTCGTCCGGCAACGCTGCGCGGCCTGTCGCCTGACCAGACCCTGGTACTGGTGAACGGCAAGCGCTTCCACCGCAGCGCCCTGCTCGGCGCGCGCGGCGCTCAGGCTGCCGATCTGGCGCAAATTCCTGTCAGCGCCATCAAACGCATCGAAGTGCTGCGTGACGGCGCATCGGCACAGTATGGCTCGGACGCTATTGCAGGCGTCATCAACATCATTCTCGACGACAGCATAGACACCGATGTGTCACTGCATGCGTCGCGCTACACCGCCGGTGACGGTTTAGCCAAAGAATTCAGTGGCAAGACCGGTTTTAATTTTGGTGAGACCGGCCGCGTCACGTTGTTCACCGAATGGACTAAATCGGACCCCACCTCGCGCACGCGGCAACGGCCCGACGCCATCGCCTTCCAGGCTGCCCATCCCGATCTGAATGTGCCGAACCCGGTGCAGCGCTGGGGCCAGCCTGACCTGGAAAACAAACGCATCGGCTATAACGCCACCGTCGATCTGTCCGACAAAGCCACGCTATATAGTTACTTGATGTACGGCGACAGCGACGGCACTTCCGACTTCAACTGGCGCAATCCGGACACCACTCCCGGCTCCTACAAGGTCACCACGCTGTTCCCGGGCTGGAATCTGCGCTCGCTCTATCCAACAGGCTACAGCCCGCAATACTCGAACAAACAGACCGACCTGCAACTGGTGGCTGGCCTGCGCGGCCGCCTCGCCGACAATCTGGGTTGGGATGTCAGTGGCTCCTTCGGCCGTAACCGCATAGACTATCATCTGGGCAATTCGATCAATGCCTCCCTGGGACCAAACAGCCCGACGTCGTTCTACCTGGGTCAGCTAACGCAGGAAGAAAAAATCCTGAATGCCAGCTTCAACTACGAGATGCCCGTCGCTGGCTTGTCGCAGCCGGTAAACGTAGCCTTCGGCACCGAACTTCGCAAAGAAACCTATGGCGTCAATGCCGGCGATCCGGCCTCCTACGCAGTAGGACCGGGCGCAGCACTGGGACTGGACGCCAACTCCAACGGCTCGCCAGGCTTTAGCGACCGCCAAGCCGGCAACTGGTCCGAGAACAGCTACGCGGCCTTCCTCGACGTTGAAGTGCCATTTACCGAACGCTTCAGCGTGGGCGGTGCAGCACGTTATGAACATTTTTCCGAGTTCGGCGATACCGTCAACGGGAAGCTGTCGGCACGCTATGCGGTAACACCCGACTTCGCGCTGCGCGGCTCCTACTCTACCGGCTTCCGCGCGCCAACACCGGGCCAGCTCAACACAAGCAGCACTACCCAGGGTCTGGACACCACCACGCTGCAGCTGTTCACCAGCGGTCGCCTTTCGGTCAACGATCCGCTTGCGGTCCGGCTCGGCGCCAAAGCGCTGAAACCGGAAAAATCGAAAAACCTGACTGTCGGTGCGACCTGGAAAAGCAGCTACGGCTTCTCCGGCTCGGTAGACATATACGACATCAAGGTCAGCGACCGTTTCAGTACCTCGGCTTCGTTTGCCATTCCGGCTGGCGTTCCTAATCCGCTGCACTACACGTCGATCAATTATTTCACCAATGATTTCGACACGACCACCAAGGGCGTTGACATCGTCGGCAACTACCTGCGCAACATCGGTGGCGGCCGCCTCAATTTGACAGCCGCATACAACTACAACATCACCAAGGTCGACAACGGTAATTCCAGCGTCGTCACCAACCCCGCCCAGCGTATTGTGTTCGAACAGCAGCTGCCACGCAATAAGGCTACTTTCAGCAGCACTTACGACATCGCTCAATGGAGTGCGCTGGCGCGTGTACGCTATTACGGCGCGTGGACCGACAGCAGCGGCAACGCTACCGGCGACATCTTCCAGCGTTTCGGCGCCATGCGCTTCCTCGACCTGGCCGCCAGCTATAAGATCAGCAAAACGCAATCGCTGAAAGTAGGCGTCGACAACGTACTTAACAAGTACCCGGACGAAGCCACGTTCCAGGCCAGCCGCGGCCTAATCTACTCACGCAATGCACCCTACGATACCGACGGACGCAATCTGTATATCGAATATCGGATGAAGTTCTAATGGCTGATCAGACGAGCAAGACCAGGCGCGCGTGGTTGCGCGCCGGCATGCTGCTGCCGCTGGCTCCGTCGGCGCTGGCAGCAGCGCCGACGGAGCCAGCCAGAACATCCGGCTTATCCGGCTTATCCGGCGCACCCGTGCCGACAACAGCGGCCATGCCGGCGCCACCGGCCGGCGTCAGTCCCGATGCACTGGCGCTGAACCGGCAATACTGGGCCAGCATGGCAGCCCAGTACGACATGGACGACCGGGTAGTATTGCTGGACAACGGTTTTTGGGGTTCGATGGCGCGTCCGGTACTGGAGGCTTACCAGGGCCATATTGCCAGAGTCAACCGCGGCAACTCCTGGTACGCCCGCACCGATTTCCCGGGCGATTACAGGGCGGCGCTTCAGCGCACCGCCACGGCGCTGGGTGTGTCGCCTGATGAGATCGTTTTCACGCGCGGCGCCACCGAAGCGCTGCAGGCGCTGATCAGCGGCTACCGTCATCTGGGCAGCGGCGATACCGTGCTTTACGCCGACGTTGATTACGACAGCATGATAGACGCGATGCGCTGGCTACGGCAGAGGCGCGGCGTTGACGTGGCCACTATCAACCTGCCGGAACCGGCTACGCACGAGTCGGTGATCGCCTGTTACGCCAAGGCGCTTGACCAGCACCCGCGCCTCAAATTGCTGCTGCTGACCCATGTTAACCACCGCAATGGCATGGTCTTGCCGGTAGCGGAAATCGCCAGCATGGCACGTGCACGCGGCGCTGACGTCATTGTCGACACTGCTCACGGTTTTGGCCAGCTCGATATGCGCATCCCTGATCTGCAAGCCGACTTTGTCGGCATCAATCTGCACAAATGGATAGGTGCGCCGGTCGGCGTGGGTGCCGTGTACATCAAGCGCGGCCGGGTTCAGGACATCGATCCCTACATGGGCCAGCCAGAGAGCAACAGCATCTACCCGCGCGTACATACCGGCACTGCCAACTTCGCCGCCTACATGGCGCTGCCGCTCGCGCTGGAGCTGCATGGCCAGGTAGGCGTGGCCAATAAGCAGGCCAGGCTGCGGCTGCTGCGCAACCGCTGGGTCGAACCGGCGCGCAAGATTGCCGGTATCGAGGTACTGGCTTCGCCGGATCCGCAACTGACCAGCGCCATTGCGTCATTCCGCCTGAAAGGGCGTACGTCGCTGGCAGAAAATATCGCGTTATCGAAACGTCTGCTGGACGAGCATGGTATTTTCACCGTCTACCGCGATGGTCTGGCTTCGGGCTCCTGCGTGCGCGTGACGCCATCGATTTTTACTTCGGAAAGCGATATGGACAAGCTGGTCGTGGCACTGCACAAGATTGCCGCTTCTGCCTAGTCAGCGCGCTCGAGGGCACTTCTACGCGGAAACGCTATCTAACTGACGTGAACCTGCAAGACCGTCTCCTTACGGTCTTGCAGGCAGCACTAAACCGGATTATTTGACCTGCGTAACCGTCAGCCCCTGTTTG
>JAYSKH010000470.1:0-27947 GCA_043726505.1 Undibacterium sp.
TCGCGTCCACGCCCTGCTCTTCGAGCGACAGCGCCAGTGCGGTGATGACATCCGCCAGACCGCCCGTCTTTACTAGTGGAACAGCTTCGGAACTAACAAGAAGTACACGTGGCCGCATGATATTTTCCCTTTTAAAGATCTATCGTTTTCTTAAACTGAAAGCAAAATTAATTTAATAGAACTTTAATTTTTCTTCGGTTAAGCTGATATCAGCAGGGGTCACGCGGCACTGTAAGACAATACTGACAGTTGTAAAAAATGAGGGATGAGAAATCAAAATTGCTTTTTCCGAGCGCCACCGCCTTCACGCCAGCCAGAATCTGCAAGACCGCTACAACGGCGGGACTTACGGGAAATTTTCACTCACCAGATAAAGGAAGCCTCACCCGAAAAAATAATGTTCAGCACACGCAGCCTGGTCAGATTTTTCTACGTCGATAGTTTTGTAACGAAGCTTTTCAGCCATCATCGGCAAAGCCAGATGCTGGTGCACGCCGCGTTAAAAAGGCCCCATCGCGGGGCATTGCGTAAAGAAAGTACGCAGATTCTTTCGCGCAATAATCGCTGGCGGACGGATGTTGATGAAGCGGGCAGACTGATTACAACTGGAGGCTGGGTGACGACGACAAAGAACAACAAAGGACAACGAAGGGCAACTAAAGACAACTGAGGCCCGAATGTGTTCGGCGGCACACTGGCGTGCAAATGCGCTCGCCCAAAGTAGACAATGAACTGCACTGCCCGATTGCGATGGACCGCGCAGGCAAACTCTGAACCGATATCGATCTTCTTGACTGGGCAGATACGTGTGCGATCTATGCCCAGGCGCGCAATACTTCCATCTCGGCCCGCAAGCTGCTGCGTTCAGCAGAGTCAGCTGCGAGTTGGGTGCGCAGATCCTTGGCCTCGACCGCAAAATTATCACGCGCGGTAACGGCGCCGATCAGCGCCATCTGCACAGCAAGGCGTGCATTGGATTCCGACACTGAAGCTACCACGCCGCGCTCTATCTGCAGGCGCTGGTCCGCCAGTTGCGCGTCCTTGCCGTCAATCGCCAGCCTGTCTTTTGACTTGCCCACAATGGCGTCGGCGGCAACCTGGCGCGCGTCGTTGAGCCCGATGGTCAGGCGTTCTATGGTTTCGCCCTGCTCCGCCACGGTAGCCAGCGCCTGGTCGCGGGCAGCCTTGCTGCTGGCTATCTGTGCCAACAGTTCATCGCGCTCGGCTTCCCGTTGCTCACTTGCAGCAACCAGTGTTTCCATATCGCTTTCAGACTGCGCAAGTGCATCGCGCGAACCGCTGCCTGCCTCTTGCGCGAATTGCTGCGCCCAGCGGCCCAGGTCGAGTATTTATATTTCCACATGAGAATACGCTACAGGATGAAACGCAATTGATAAATTCCGCAACAACCCTTCCTCGCTCAAACCCTGTCGAACGGGAAGACAAATGCGGAGATGAAACTAATGGTTCTTGATGAAGTCGATAAACGCGCGCAGCGGCGCCGGGACCAGTCGACGGCCTGGATAGTAGAGGAAGGGGCCGGAAAAAGGCGCCCACCACGGCTCCAGCACGGGTTCCAGCGCGCCGCTTGCCAGATGCGGCTGCAGCCAGTCTTCAAACAGATACACGACCCCGCTGCCAGCGATGGCGGCGTCTATCAATAGATCAACGCCCCCTCCCACATCTACCTGCAACGGTCCGTCCGCATCCACCCGCACCACTTCGCCATCGCGCGTGTACTCCCACGGCGGCATGGCGCCGCTGGGAAAGCGCAGCCGCAGACAAGCGTGCTGCAGCAGCTCGCCCGGATGCTCCGGACGGCCGCGCTGATCGAGATAAGCGGGTGCCGCTGCGGTGGCGAAGCGCTGCACGCGTGGGCCTATGGGCACGGCAATCATGTCCTGCTCCAGCCGCTCATCGTAACGAATGCCGGCGTCGCAGCCTGCTGCCACCACATCGACAAAACTGCTGTCAGTCATGATTTCCAGACGAATCTCGGGATACTCGGCCAAAAAGCGGGGCACGATGGACGGCAGCAGCAGCCGTGCCGCGCTGACGGGTACATTGAGCTTCAGCGTACCCGCAGGGCGATTACGGAAGTCGTTGACCTCTTCCAGCGCTGCCTCCACCTCTGTCAGCGCCGGGTTGAGCCTCGCCAGCAGTCGTTTGCCCGCTTCGGTGGGCACGACACTGCGCGTGGTACGGTTCAGCAGTCGCACGCCCAACTGCGCCTCCAGCCGCCGTACCGCTTCGCTGAGGCCGGAAGCACTGGCGCCGCTGGCACGCGCGCCGTCACGGAAACCCTGGGCGCGCGCCACTGCGAGGAAGGCATTCAGGTCGGACAGGTCAATTTTCATTTTGCTCGCTCGTTGTATCCACCTATTGTGCCAATCTAAAGCGCCAACTCATTGTGCTTATTTTGGCACAGGCTGTACCGATTATAGCCACTTATCGAACGAAGCTTATACACCTACACTAGGGACTTCTTTCAACGGAGGTCTTTCATGTCTCAGTCATCTACAACTTTTCTTCTTGGTAATAAACTAGTCAAGCGCTTGGGTTATGGCGCCATGCAGCTCGCCGGCCCCGGCGTGTATGGACCACCCGCTGACCATGTAGGAGCGCTGACAGTGCTGCGCGCGGCGATTGAATCCGGCGTCAACCACATCGACACCAGCGATTTTTATGGCCCCCATGTGACCAACCAGCTGATTCGCGAAGCACTGCACCCGTACCGTGACGATCTGCTCATCTGCACCAAGATCGGCGCCCGGCGCGGTGCGGATGCTTCGTGGCTGCCTGCGTTTTCAGCGGCAGAACTGACACAGGCAGTACATGACAACCTGCGCAATTTGGCGCTGGATATATTGGATGTGGTCAACCTGCGCATCATGATCAACCCTATGCAGCCTGCCGAAGGATCGATAGCGGAACAGCTCACCGTACTGGCTGGCTTGCAGGCGCAGGGACTTGTGCGGCACATAGGCTTGAGCAATGTCACGCCGCAACAGGTAGCAGAAGGGCGCAGCATTTGCAATATCGTCTGTGTGCAAAATCATTACAACCTTGCCCACCGTAACGACGATGCGCTGATCAGCGAACTGGCGCGCGACGGCATTGCCTATGTGCCTTTCTTCCCGCTGGGCGGCTTTTCCCCATTGCAGTCGGCCACGCTGTCGGAAGTCGCCGCACGCCTGCATGCCACGCCTATGCAGGTCGCACTGGCCTGGCTGCTGCGCCGCTCGCCCAATGTGCTGTTAATCCCTGGCACAAAGTCGGTCACACATCTGCACGAGAACCTGGCTGCAGGCACGCTCATCCTGCCGGATGACGCGGTTGTAGCGCTGGACAGCATGGCTGGTACGGGCAAGGTTTTTGCCCCGCACTAAGCCAGCGCCAGGAACCGGGTTCGGCGGCGAGCAGATCAAGTCCGCTTCTGCCGTACCCTCTCCATATCAGCTCACGCTGCCGGCATCAGGGCTTTTGCATCCGCACCCGCAGCAATGCGTAGCGGCGATGCGGCATCGTTCACTGCACGCCATACCGCTTCTGTCACGTCCTGCGTATGTGTGACTTCAGTCGATTGCGACCAGTCGCCAAACACCCGTTGTGCCAGACCGGCATAAGATTCAGGAATAGTCCCCTGCATCCGCGATTGCGCGTTGGCGCCGAAACTGGTTTCAGGCGCGCGGCCAGGCAGTACAAGACTCACCCGCACGTTGAACTGCTCCAGTTCCAGCGCCAGCGATTCGGTAAATGCATTAATCGCCGCCTTACTCGCGGTGTAGACGGCCAGCAGCGCGAGCGGCTTCAGCGTCACGCTGGAAGTTACGTTGACGATGACGCCGGCTTTGCGTTGGCGGAACTGCGGCAATATCGCCTGTGTCATCGCCATGGTGCCGAAGGTATTGGTCTCGAAGACTTCACGCACTGTTTCCATGGACATGCCTTCCAGCGCGCCCAGCGCACCGATCCCTGCGTTATTGACCAGCACATCGACCGGCCCGGCAGCCTCCACAGCCTGCCGAATACTATCCGCGTCGGTAACGTCAAGCGCCAGCACACGCAGGTGCTCAGAATGGGGCAGCAGATCTTCGCGCGGCGTGCGCATGGTGGCAACGACCTTCCAGTCGCGGTCAAGAAAGTACCTGGCAATTTCAAGGCCGAAGCCGGATGAGCAGCCAGTGATAAGGACGGTTTTCATGAGAATTCCTGTAGATGGTTGGGGTAGCGCCACTATAGGTGAGTCAATCAGGATCTGCTACAATCAAAAGTCCATATTTCACATTCAAAAGTCCTGAAATGTCAGACCCTATTGATCCGTTGGCCGAGGTTGTCACGCTGCTGCAGCCGGACGCGCGATTCTCCAAGGTCGTCCGCGGTGCCGGCCGCTGGAAGGTGCGCCGCGCAGAATTCGGGCAAACCTTCTACTGCGTATTGCTGGAGGGCTCTACCCGGCTCGCGGTGGACGGCCAGGAACCGGTCACGCTGCAACAAGGGGATTTTGTGCTGGTGCCTTCCGCACATGGATTCACGATGTCAAGCCTCGTGCCGATGACAGAGGAAGACAGCGACACGCCGCACACCTTGCTGGCCAATGGCGAATCCCGCGTAGGTTCGCAAGATGGCCCAACGGACGTCTGCCTGCTGGTGGGCCACTGCATATTCGGCTCGCCCGATGCGGCCCTGCTAGTGTCACTGTTGCCGCAACTGGTGCTGGTGCGCGGCGAGCCGCGGCTAGCCACACTGGTGCAATTGGTGGGAGAAGAATCAAGGGCACAACGGCCCGCACGCGACGTCATCCTCGCGCACCTGCTGGAGGTATTGCTGATCGAAGCGCTGCGCTGCAACGACGGCACATCGGCGTCGCCCGGGCTCCTGCGCGGCCTTGCCGATGAACGTCTGGCACTGGCGATACGCCGCATGCACGAGAATCCGACAGCAGCATGGACGGTCGCGCAGCTGGCGAAAGAAGCCGCACTATCGCGCTCGGTCTTTTTCGAACGGTTCAGGCGCGCAGTAGGCGTGGCCCCGATGGAATATCTGCTGACATGGCGCATGGCCCTGGCCAAGAAGATGCTGCTGAAAAAAGACAGCGGCATCGCGGAAGTCGCGGAACGTGTGGGCTACAGCTCCGCCAGCACCTTCAGCGTCGCCTTCACGCGCCACGTCGGGCTACCGCCTACGCGTTACGTGCATGAGCAGATGATGGCGCGGTTGGCGTAATAGCAAAGTTACAAACGATGCGGTTCGGGAAAATAAATTTGGACTAGTACTGAGCGTAATCAGCCGTTAAGATAAGCTGATGAAGGTTTTACCAATTCGAAAAAAATAAATATGAACGCTAAAAAAATCGTGTTTGTTGTGCATCACACGTACGGAGAATCCGACAGTGAAACCTACAAATTAATCGGCGTGTTTGATACAGAAAACAGCGCGTTGGATGCGATTAAAATCCTAAGCCTCAAACCGGGATTTTGTGACTACGTGAATGGCTTTTCGGTTGAAGCGTACACGTTAAATGAGAGTGGCTGGGCGGAAGGATTCGGCACCAACCAAATGGACCACATTTCCACTCACTAGCTGGAAAGCAGTAAATGTTCTGCCTCTAAGACGAGGGTGGATATGCACTTCCACCCCATCCGTATACATCGGCAAAATCCCACATTTTGAGACGCTTTACGGAGCCAATAGAACTCCGTCAATACAATCAGGAAAATTGAGAAAAATCCGGCTTGCGCTTTTCAAAGAAAGCCTTGAACGCTTCCTTCGCTTCCGGTGCGGCCAGCATCGTGCCGAAATTCTTGTTTTCCTCTTCCATCTTCGCGACCACCGCTGCAGACTGGTTGCCCTTCATCAGGCGCTTGGTAGTGCGGATGGAGTTGGCTGGCAGCGCGGCCAGTTTGGCGGCCTGCTTTTGTGCGTACGGCAGCAGTTCTTCCAGCGGCAGCACTTTGGAGGCGAGGCCCATTTCCCAAGCTTCTTGCGCGGAGAAGGCTTCGCCCAGCATCAGTTTTTCCGCCGCGCGCGGGTAGCCGACGATTTGCGGGAACAGGATGCTGGACGCGAACTCGGGGCACAGGCCCAGCTGCGTGAACGGCATGGACAATTTGGCGTTGTCCGCCAGGTAGACGAGATCGCAATGCATCAGCAAGGTGGTACCTATGCCTACTGCGGCACCGGATACAGCTGCCACGACTGGCTTGCTGGCCTGGCTCAGTGCCTGCATGAACTGGCGTACCGATGGCACATTGGCTTCGTCTGACACGCTGGGCGCGTTCTTCATGAAGTCTTCCAGGTCATTGCCGGCAGTGAAAATTTCCGGGCGGCCGCTGATCAGGATGGCACGCACGGCAGTATCGGTTTCGCCGTCTTTCAGTGCATCGGCCATGGTCTGGTACATGGCGGCGGTGATTGCATTTTTCTTTTCCGGGCGATTGAAGCTGATGCTCAGAATGCCGTTTTCTTTTTGGGTCAAGATATCCATTGTGTGTCCTGTCTCTGTATTTTTATAATAAAAAAACCGCACGAGATTACTCAGGTGCGGTCGTTGTCTGTGGCTACAATACGTGCCGCTGCAGCGTGCTGCCCAGCGCGACGGCCAGAGGCCGTACAGCGGATGGGCGGCGTGCCATTACATGTTCTCGAAAATGCCGGCAGCGCCCATGCCCGTGCCTACGCACATCGTCACCATGCTGTACTTCTGCTTGTTCCTGCGCATGCCGTGGATGGCCGTTGCCGCGCGGATAGCGCCGGTTGCGCCCAGCGGATGGCCGAGGGCAATCGCACCGCCCATAGGGTTGACTTTGGAAGGGTCCAGGCCCAGGTCCTGAATTACGGCCAGTGCCTGTGCGGCAAATGCTTCGTTCAGCTCAATCCAGTCCAGTTGGTCTTGCGTGATGCCGGCAGCGCGGCAGGCAGCAGGAATCGCAAATTTTGGACCGATGCCCATGATTTCCGGCGGTACGCCACGTACTGCGAAGGAAGCAAAGCGCGCCAGCGGCGTCAGGTTGAATTCTTTCAGAATTTTTTCGCTGACGATGATCAGTGCGCCTGCGCCGTCGGAAGTCTGCGAGCTGTTACCTGCAGTAACGCTGCCCTTGGCGGCGAATACCGGTTTCAGTTTTGCCAGGCCTTCCAGCGATGTATCCGGGCGCGCGCCTTCATCCCTGCTGACGGTGCGGGATTTGATATCGATCTGGCCGGTGGCCAGGTTAGGGAAACGTTCTATGATTTCGACCGATGTCATTTCATCGTCGAACAGGCCGGCGGCCTGTGCTGCCAGTGCCTTCTGGTGCGATGCCAGTGCAAATGCATCCTGCGCTTCGCGTGAGATTTTCCACTGGTTGGCGACCTTTTCACCGGTCAGGCCCATACCGTAGGCCATGCCGACGTTTTCGTCTTTCAGGATAGCCATGTTCATCGATGGGTGGTGGCCCATCATCGGCACCATGGACATCGATTCTGCGCCGGCGGCGATCATTACGTCGGCCTGGCCGACGCGGATGCGGTCAGCCGCCATGGCAACCGCAGTAATGCCGGATGCGCAATAACGGTTGACGGTAACGCCGCCTATGGTATTAGGCAGGCCGGCCAGCAGCACGCCCATGCGCGCCAGGTTCAGACCTTGTTCTGCTTCCGGGAACGAGCAACCGACAATCGCGTCTTCGATCAGCTTAGGGTCAAGGTTAGGCACCTGCGACAACGCGGATTGCAGCACGCGCACCAGCAGGTCGTCCGGACGCATGTTCTTGAACATGCCGCGCGGCGCCTTGCCGATAGGGGTGCGGGTAGCGGCGACGATGTAGGCGTCTTGAAGTTGTTTTGTCATTTCATTTCTCCTGATTCATTCATTTGATGGCGCGACGGGAAGCTTCGCAATCGTGCCTTGCGCAATGGCGCACAACAGTTCCTTGCCTTCGTTCACCACGAACAGGTCGCAACGGCAGGCGGCCTGCGTTTTTCCAGCATGCACGGCCACGGCGCGTGCAATGATTTCCTGTCCTATGGCGGGACGCAGGTAATTCAGCTTGTATTCCGATGTAACGACTGCGGTTCCCAGCGCGGCACCACCGGCAAAGGTCAGCGCATTATCGGCGGCGTAACTGAGCACGCCGCCGTGCACGAAGCCATGCTGCTGCTTCAGGTCATCGGTGATGGCAATGCGCAATTCGGTACCTTCGGTATCAAAGCGGCTGAGGCTGGCCTTCAGCAGTCTGCTGAAAGGCTGACTGTGCAGCGCTTCTTTACCCATTTGCAGCATATCCATGCGTAGACGACCTTTCCCGTTACAGTGCTTTTTGCGCTTTTTGCGCTTAGTTGCGGACCGGTTTGCCGGTCTGCATCATGCCCATGATGCGTTCCTGCGTCTTCGGATGGTTCAGCAATTCCATGAAGGCCTTGCGTTCCATGTCCAGCAGCCATTGTTCGTTGACTACGCTGCCCTGCTCCACTTCACCGCCGGAGACGATCTCGGCGATCATCGTGCCCAGCTTGTAGTCATGCGCAGAGATGAAACCGCCATCGCGCATATTGATCAGCTGCGCGGAGATGGTTGCCATGCCGTAGCGGCCTGCCACCGGCACCTGCACCTTCAACGGCGGACGGTAGCCTGCGTCAAACATCGCCCGTGCTTCCACCTTGGCGACATGCAGCAGCTCGTAGGCATTGAAGACGATGACGTCGTCCGCAGCCAGGTAACCCATTTTCTGCGCTTCCAGCGCGGATTTGGATACCGCTGCAGTCGCTGCATTGGTGAAGTAGTTTTTCAGGAACTGCAGCAGGTCATTGCCCTTGGCATCTTTCGCCGCGCGCACTGCTGCCTCTTTCAACCCACCACCGGCGGGAACCAGGCCTACGCCCACTTCCACCAGGCCGATATACGATTCTATCGACGCTACGCGTTTTGCTGCATGCAGCGCCAGCTCGCAACCGCCACCCAATGCCAGGCCAGCCACTGCTGCAACGACAGGCACGCTCGCATATTTCAATGCCTGGTGTGCCTGCTGCAATTTTGCGATGGCCGGTTCGATGGCTTTAACACCGCCGGACATGAACAAAGGCAGCATCGCCTGCAGATCCGCGCCGGCAGAGAAGGCGCCGCCTTCGGCTGCGTCTGCATTCCAGATCACTAGGCCTTTGAAATTTTTCTCGGCTTCGGCAATTGCTTTTTCCATGCCGTCAATAACGCCAGGCCCGATCACATGCATCTTGGTTTTCAACGACAGGATCAGCACGTCGTCACTCTGGTGCCAGATGCGGACGGATTCATCTTCAAAGAAGGTCGTGCCGGCAGTCTTGCCATCGGGTGCGCCTGCGCCCAGTACCGGCGCGCGGAAAGCCTGGCGCTGATACACCGGCAACTCGGAACGCGGTACGTAGGTGTTGCCGCTGGCGGACCAGGAGCCTTCCGGCGTGTGCACGCCGGTGCGGCCATCAAATACCCAGGCTGGCAGCGGTGCATTGCACAGCGCCTTGCCGGCATCGATATCTTCCTTGACCCAGTTGGCAATCTCTTGCCAGCCGGATGCCTGCCATGTCTCGAAAGGACCGGTATTCCAGCCGAAGCCCCAGCGCATTGCGAAATCGATGTCGCGCGCATTGTCGGCGATGGATTCCATGTGGAAGGCGATGTAGTGGAAAGCGTCACGGAAAATCGCCCACAGGAACTGCGCCTGCGGATTGCTCGATTCACGCAGCGTCTTCATGCGCTTGACCGGATCTTTTTCTTTCAGCATGCGTGCAACGACGTCATCCGCCTTGGCGCCGCCGGTGACGTATTCACCCTTGGCAAAATCCAGGCGCTGAATATCCTTGCCCACTTTTTTGTAGAAACCAGCGCCGGCCTTCTGGCCCAGCGCGCCCGCGGCAACCAGCTTGGCCAGCACGTCCGGTGTTTTGTAGATGGCGAAGAAAGGATCGCTTGCCAGGTTGTCCTGCATCGTCTTGATGACGTGGCCCATCGTATCCAGGCCCACGACGTCAGCGGTGCGGAAAGTGCCGGAAGAAGCGCGGCCCAGTTTTTTGCCTGTCAGGTCATCCACCACGTCCACGGTCAGGCCGAATTTTTCAGCTTCGTAGATCGTAGCCAGCATGCCGAAGATACCGACGCGGTTAGCGATAAAGTTAGGCGTATCCTTGGCGCGTACTACGCCCTTGCCCAATGTCGTCGTCAGGAAGCCTTCCAGCTGATCGATGATTTCCGGGCGTGTGGCCACGGTAGGGATCAGTTCCACCAAGTGCATGTAACGCGGCGGGTTGAAGAAATGCACGCCGCAGAAGCGGGCTTTCAGTTCTGCATCAAAGCCTTCGGACAGCGCGGTAATCGACAGGCCAGATGTGTTGGATGCGAAGATCGCGTTTGGCGCGATGTAAGCAGAGACCTTCTTGTACAGGTCATGCTTCCAGTCCATGCGTTCCGCGATGGCTTCAATGATCAGGTCGCAGCCTTTCAGCACTTCCAGGTCGTCTTCGTAGTTGGCGACCTCGATGTAGGCAGCGTCATCCTTGTTGCCCAGCGGCGCAGGATTGAGCTTCTTCAGGTTTTCGATAGCGCGCAGCACGATGCCGTTTTTAGGGCCTTCTTTGGCCGGCAGATCGAACAGCACGACCGGTACTTTGGCATTGACGCAGTGCGCTGCAATCTGCGCGCCCATCACGCCGGCGCCCAGTACCGCCACTTTTTTTACGATGAAATTAGTCATTTTTTACCTCATGTGTGTCATGTGGAGTTACACCCACGGCAGTCCTGTTGACATATTGTTGTATCAAAAGGACTGCCCGGGCGCTTGATGCTTGGCTTAGAACAGGTCTGCTTCCAGCGCCATCAGGTTGGCGGAACCGGAACGTGCCTGGCGGATCAGCATTGCTGTTTCAGGCAGCAGGCGGCCAATGTAGAAACGGGCGGTCGCCAGTTTGGATGTGTAGAACGTGTCGCCGGAATCTTTTTTCGCCAGCGCGATTTTTGCCATTTGCGCGAAGAAGTAAGCGTAGACCATGTGGCCCACTACACGCAGGTAAGGCACAGCAGCGGCGCCGACTTCATCCGGGTTCTGGAAGGCTTTCATGCCGATTTCCATAGTCAGCTTGGTGACCTTATCGCCCAGGTCTGCCAGCGGTGTGATGAATTCCGCAAGTTCTTCGTTGGTGCCGTTTTCTTCGACAAAAGCTTGTACCTTGGCGCCGAACTTGCGCAGCTTTGCGCCGTTGTCCATCAGGATTTTGCGGCCCAGCAGATCCAGCGACTGCACGGTGTTTGTGCCTTCATAGATCATGTTGATGCGGGCGTCGCGCACATACTGCTCCATGCCCCATTCAGAGATGAAGCCGTGGCCGCCGTACACCTGCAGGCACTCGGAAGTAGCTGTCCATGCATTGTCGGTGATGAAGGCCTTGATGATAGGCGTCAGCAGCGCAACTTCATCGGCGCACTCCTTGCGCACTTCTTCGTCTGGGTGGTTCAGTTCCTTGTCCAGCTGCAGCGCGACATAGCCGCTGAAAGCGCGCGCGCCTTCGGCATAGGCTTTTGCCGTCAGTAGCATGCGTCGCACGTCGGCGTGCACGATGATAGGATCGGCTGGACGGTCCGGTGCTTTTACGCCGGACAGGCTGCGCATCTGGATGCGGTCCTTGGCGTACACCAGCGCGTTCTGGTACGCCACTTCAGTCAGGCCCAGACCCTGCATGCCCACGCCCAGGCGTGCCGCGTTCATGAACACGAACATAGCAGCCAGACCCTTGTTGGGGCCGCCGATCAGCCAGCCGGTGGCGCCGTCCAGATTCATCTGGCAGGTCGCATTGCCGTGGATGCCCATTTTTTCTTCGATTGCGCCGCAGAAGATAGGGTTGCGCGCGCCGTTGGAGCCATCTGCATTCGGCAGAAATTTAGGCACGATGAACAACGAGATGCCTTTGGAGCCTTCTGGCGCGCCTGGCAGGCGGGCCAGTACCAGATGCACGATGTTGTGCGACATGTCATGTTCGCCGGCAGAGATGAAGATCTTGCTGCCGGTGATTTTGTAGGAGCCGTCATCCTGTGGCTCTGCCTTGGAGCGCAGCATGCCCAGATCGGTGCCGCAATGCGCTTCGGTCAGGCACATGGTGCCTGTCCATTCGCCGGATACCAGCTTCGGCAGGTACAGTGATTTTTGTTCAGGCGTGCCGTGCTCGTGGATGCATTCATACGCGCCGTGCGACAGGCCTGGATACATGGTCCATGCCTGGTTGGACGAATTCAGCATTTCATAGAACGAGTTGTTCAGTGCCAGCGGCAGGCCCTGGCCGCCGTATTCCGGATCGCAGGACAGTGAAGGCCAGCCCGCTTCCACGTACTGCTTGTAGGCTTCCTTGAAACCCTTTGGCGTCGTGACGGTATGGTTGGCCTTGTCGTGATGGCAGCCTTCGCGGTCGCCGGAGTGGTTCAGCGGGAACAATACTTCGGAAGTGAATTTGCCGCCCTCTTCCAGTACCTGGTTGATGATGTCGGCGTCGATTTCTGCATATTTCGGCAGGTTCTTGAATTCATTTTCCACTTGCAGCAATTCATGCAAAACGAACTGCATGTCACGCAAGGGAGCGACGTATTGACCCATGTTTTTCTCCTGATGGCCCGCGAAGGCCAGATAAAATTGTTGTAACGAATGTGTCTGAATCCAGGTATCTGAATTTCTTTATCTGAATCTCTGTATCTGAATCTCTGTCTTTAAATTTTTTCTAGTGCAGGCGTCTCAGACCTGCTCTGCGGTTTGCCGCGAATAGTTTTCGATCAATCTTTCAAATCCGATTTCCGCCCTGTCCACGCTGCCCGGCTTGCGCAGGAAACGCGCATCGTGGTGCAGCGCCAGGATCAGGCCATACATCTCATACACGATCTGCTCGGGGTCTACCTCGGAGCGCAGATGGCCTAGCTGTATTGCCTGCGTGGTGGCGCGGCGCAATGCGCCCTGCCACGCGTGTATCATGCCGACCAGCTCATCGCGTATCGGCCCCTGCCTGTCATCGTATTCCGCCGCGCCGCTGATGTAGATGCAGCCGGAGGCGATTTCGACCGTCACCCGCTTGACCCACAGCGCAAACATCGATTGCAGCCGCGGCAGCCCGCGCTCTTCCTTCATGCTGGGGTAGAACACTTCCTGCTCGAAGTGGTGGTGATACAGCTTCAGCACTTCGATCTGCAAGTCTTCACGCGAGCCGAAATGCGCGAACACGCCGGACTTGCTCATGTTCATTTTGTCGGCCAGCAAACCTATCGTAAGACCCTCGATGCCGTCGCGGCTGGCTGCATCCAGCGCCACGTCCAGAATCGCGGCGCGGGTGAGTTCGCCTTTACGCATAAATTTCGATGTCATATTCATAATGCACTTAATCGTGTTGAATGATCCATAGTTGCCTTTTGTGCTTGCTACTATGTGAATTAATCGAACGCTCGTACTATTAGGCACGGCGCTATAAAAGTCAAACCGGAAACCGCGATGTGACCCTGTTTAGAGGAGAGTATCTACTTGCTTTGCCGGGTTTACGCGGGTTTGCCCGTGTTCCAGGAGTTTTCTTTCCCAAAAGGAACATGATAGCCGCAATCCCGGCTTCCATCTTCAACTGCGGGTGAAGTCGAGCAAGCGGCGATCCCGCTTGGTAGGCCTGCCGCTTATTGATGCACCGGGCTCGCGGAAATATTTTCTGTCCTGCGCTGCATTCGCGCGCTTTTCCGCACTTTCCGCAGTCTCTTGGTACATGGTCTGCGCAACAGTGGCCGAGCCGCGCACTTCCAGCACGCGCAGCACCTGCACTTCCCACACCTGCTCCGCATGCTGTATCTCCAGCATGTCGCCCTGCTTGACGTTATGCGCCGGTTTTACGCGCTGGCCGTTTTGCAGCACCCTGCCCAACTCCACCGCGCCTGTTGCCAAGGTCCTGGTCTTGAAAAACCGCGCGGCCCACAACCATTTATCTATCCTGACGGTATCGCTCATCTGTTGTCGCCTGCCCCTGCCCTTGCCTGAAAAATCCTCGCTGTATTTTCACACGCCCTACCTGCTTTTTGCACTGTATTTCAGCATGCGCGCCACTTATTTTGACCTGAAGGCGGGCTTTTTTTGAGCATGGGATCATGCTGCACCGCACATATGCGACGGCAGGCGAATTGCTGCACCGCGCATAGACAAAAGCTTGTACGAACGTACAATCGATTTGCCAAGCAATTGCTTTTCATGAAATGGCTGAAAGCCGAGACGTCACCCGGCTTGCCGATCCGGCGCCAATGATGACGGTTATTGATCCAGCCTGGGCCGCCCAACCGGTTGCCGCAAGGCAGGTCCAAGCACCCTGATCTTCACAAGAAAGAAGCCGATGAGCTCAGTGAATGATTTAAGCGGGAAAAAGCGGGCTATCCTGGTCGCTGCAGAAAAATGCTTTGCCATGCAAAGCTATGAAGGCGTGTCGATCAGGGACATCGCTCACGAGGCGCAAGTGCCTGTTGCGCTGGTCGGCTATTATTTCGGCGCGAAGAACGAGCTGTATCACGCCATCTACGAACACCGCAGCAGCTATATCGCCGAGCGCCTGTCCGACCTGCACCAGGCCAAGCAGCATACCGACCCCGACATGGCGCTGAATGCCATCATCGCCGCCTTCATTACACCGGTGTTAAAACTCAACGAGCAACCAGACGGCGTCAACTTCTCCCGCATGGTGATGCGCGGCGTCATCGACCAGCATGAAGCCAGCGCCCGCATCACGCGCGAGTTTTACGACCCGATGGCAAGGGAATTCATTGCCGCCCTCAGCAGCGCCTTGCCGGCGGCACCGATAGAAATCATTTTCTGGTGCTACCAGTTCGCGCTCGGCGCGCTGCTGCACCACGTAGTAGACACACGCATGGAAAGACTTTCCGAGGGCCGCTGCCCTGCCCGCAATGCCGCCGTGGCCGCGCCGCATCTGCAGCGCTTCATCACTGCCGGCATACGCGCAGCAGCGCTTGGTACTCAGCACGCCACTCCCCACGCTACCTCACATCAATCCGCCAAGGAAAATTCCGCATGAACGACGTCAGCAGTAAATTACTCTGGACTCCCTCCGTACAACGCGTCACCAAAACCCGCATGCATGACTACATGCAATGGCTGCGCAAGAACAGGGACATGCAGTTCAGCGACTACAACGAACTGTGGCAGTGGTCGGTGGAAAACCTGGAAGATTTCTGGGAAACCATGTGGCAATACTTCGATGTAAAAAGCAGTACGCCCTACGCCAAAGTGCTCAACACGCACGCAATGCCGGGCGCGAAGTGGTTTGAAGGCTCACAGATCAACCTGACGGAGCAGGTGTTCCGCTTCCATCTGGATGAAGCCGGTTCGCAACAGCCGGCCATTTTGTTCCAGTCAGAGCCCGACATTGCCGAAGGGCGCGTCCATGCAATAAGCTGGCAGGAAATGCGCCGCCAGATCGCTTCGGTGGCTCATGCCTTGCGCGCAATGGGTGTGGAACGCGGCGACCGCGTGGCGGCCTATATGCCGAATATCCCTGAAACCGTCATCGCGTTTTACGCCTGCGCCAGCATAGGCGCAATCTGGTCCAGCTGCTCACCCGACATGGGCAGCCCCAGCGTGCTGGACCGCTTCGCACAGATCCATCCCAAGGTGCTGATCGCCGTGGACGGCTACCGCTACGGCGGCAAACCCTTCGATCGTCTGAGCGTAGTGCAAACGCTGCAGCAATCGCTGCCCAGCGTGCAGCAGGTCGTGCTGCTGCCAGTATTGAATGAAACCCTACCCGAAGGCAATTTCACGTCCTGGGACAGCCTGCTGCAACACGATGTAGAAATGCAGTTTGAACAGCTACCCTTTGACCACCCTTTGTGGATCGTCTATTCGTCCGGCACGACAGGCATGCCCAAGCCCATCGTGCACAGCCAGGGCGGCACCTTGCTGGAAACACTGAAGGGCCACGGCCTGCAGATGGACCTGGGCGAGCAGGACAGGTTCCACTGGTTCTCCACCACCGGCTGGATCATGTGGAACTCGCAGGTCACCGGCCTGCTGCTGGGCAGCACGATTTGCCTGTACGACGGCAACCCCGGCTATCCCGATCTGGGCACGCTGTGGAAATTTGCCGAGCACACCAAAGCCACTTTCGTCGGCGCCGGCGCCGCCTACTTCGCCAACTGCATGAAAGCCGGTTTAGAACCACGCAAGATCGCCAAGCTGGACCACATACGCTCGGTAGGCTCGACGGGCTCGCCGCTATCGGAAGAAGGTTTTGAATGGATCTACCAGCAAGTCGGCAGCGACATCATGCTGGCCTCCATCAGCGGCGGCACCGACATCGCCGCCACCTTTGTAGGCTCCTGCCCGATAATGCCGCTGTACGCCGGCGAAATCCAGGCCCGCAGCCTGGGCATTGCCGTGTATGCGATGGATGAACAAGGCAAGGCGCTCAACGATGAAGTGGGAGAACTGGTCGTCACCAAACCGATGCCGTCAATGCCGCTGTTTTTTTGGAACGACCCCGAAAACCGCCGCTACCTGGACAGCTATTTCGACGTCTACCCCGGCTGGTGGCGCCACGGCGACTGGATCAGGATTACCCCACGCGGCGGCGCCATCATCTACGGCCGCTCCGACACCACCATCAACCGCCACGGCATCCGCATGGGCACCAGCGAAATCTACCGCGCCGTAGAGAGCCTGCCCGAAGTACTGGACAGCCTGGTAGTAGACCTGGAATACCTGGGCCGCGAATCCTATATGCCGCTGTTTGTCGTACTACGCGCAGACAAGCAACTAAACGACGAACTCACCACCGCCATCAAAACCACGATACGCACAGCGCTATCTTCACGCCACGTGCCCAACGAAATATTCGCCGTAGCAGAAATCCCCCGCACACTGTCCGGCAAAAAGATGGAACTGCCGATCAAGAAACTGCTGATGGGCACGCCCATAGATAAAATCGCCAACCGCGATGCGATGGCGAACCCGGGAAGCCTTAGCTACTTTGAAAAATTTGCAGCAGCACGCAGTTGACCAAACTAAGGCGGTCTGATCTTGAAGTTGGGGTTGCTTTTGAAGTCGAAGTTGAAGTTGCTTTTGATTTGCTTTTGACCTACCCCCGCTGGGGACGCAGCATTTTGTGCGTTACAAAAAATGGATCAGAAATGGGTGTTGTTTGAGCCGAAGGCGAGTTTCGCCCATTTCCCATTTTTTGTAATGCAGCAAAATGTGATGGCGCAAAGCGCCATCACCCGTAGGGCAAGTCTGCGGTCGCCTTATTCTTGCTTACTTCTTCTTGGCGAAGCAAGAAGAAGTAAGTAGCCGCCGGGCTACCCCCGGCCAGCAATCCCAAAATACAACAAGCACACACCAAGTAAGAGAAAAAGCGCTAAGCCCCCACAATCCACCCCTCCAACAAATCAAACTCCGGCAATCCATAACCATCATCCTTCCGCAACCACCCCCACCCCGCACTCAACCCACACAACACCGCATCCAACAAATCCCCACTCCCATCCGCAATCAACACATCCCGAAACGAGCCGCACACCAACGGCACACCCAGCAAATACCGCCCCGCCTCCAGCGCAACAACAATCTCCAGCCGCCGCTGCGCCCGCTCAGCCGTATGCTTAAGTCGATCATCGCTTTTGTAAGAAGCCCGCGTAATACTCCGCGCCAGCATGCCTGGATAAGCCTCCAGCGCAACACGGTCATCCCCGACCAGCAAACCAGGAATAGTCACGCCCGCATCCAGCAGACGCGGCGCACCCGCGTGCAGCATATAGGCCACTGGCGGATTAACCCATTTCATCGAAGGAGAAGAGCCGGCAGGCCGGTCGGTAGCACGATGCGCAAACTTGTTGCCTACTTCACGCGCATCGCAGAAAGCCTTGAAGGTGCTGCGCAGTTCGGCGCGTGGAATGGTTCGTAGATGCTGAATCAACTCCGCCCATTGCAAAGGCCAGCCCAGATGCTCGACCAGCTCGCGCGGCAAGGAAAACGGTAGGTCAAAACCCGCCACCCACGGACCGGGTTGCCGCAGCCATGCTTCGAAAGAGGCAAAATCATGCAGCGATTGCAGTGACTGCAATACGAACACGCCGCCTTCCATGCTGCCAGACGCGATGGTAATGCCCTTTCGCCGCGAAGGCGCCGACGTAAAGTCCACGCCATGCAGTATCAAGCATAACCCCCGAGCGTCGCGATGCGCATCAGGCTGCGGTAGATGATGTAGGCAGTGCCATACCAGGCGCGCTTAAACCACGGCTGGTTGTTGTAATCCTCTACCGCGATCAGCACACCGTCGGCCACGCCCTGTTCCAGGTGCGTGGTCAGCTCCTGTGCAAACCCGGCATCGCGTATCACCACATTGGCTTCCTGGTTGACGAACAGGCTGAGGCCGTCAAAATTGCTGGAGCCCACCGTAGCCCATTCATCGTCCACCACGGCCACCTTGGCATGCAACTGCGTCTTGCGGTATTCGACAATCTTGACGCCATGCTTCATCAGCTTCGGATAATAAGAGTGCGCAACTGCATCCTGTAGATGGAACTGGCCGACGCCGATCAGCAGCGTCACGTCCACACCGCGCGAAGCCGCGGAAATGAGCGCACTGCGCAACTTGCGGCCGGGAGCAAAATAAGGGTTGGCGAGGATGGCTTTTTTGCGCGCCAGACCCAGCGCCTGCAAATAAGCGCGCTGGATAGTTGCGCGGTGCCGCAGGTTGTCGCGGACGATGAAGGCGGCAAAGCTAGGCTCCTTGACATCCGGCTGGGTTTCTTCGCGCAGGTTCAGCAGCAGCTGCAGACGAGACTTCAGCGCCAGCTTGCCCAGCCGCAGCCACTGCGCATACACCTCCAGATGGATCTGGCTCAATAGCGGGCCGGTCAGGCGCACTGCAAAATCCCAGCGCGGGAAAGCCAGCGGCGTCCTGGCGTCATCGTCGGAAATCATGTCGTCGATGATATTGAGGCCGCCCACCAGGGCGATTTTTTGGTCGATGACACAAATCTTGCGGTGCGTGCGCGCCAGCCCGCGCCGGAACCAGGGATTGAAGCGCCGGAACTTGACGCCGGAACGCTCAAAGGTTTCCAGCAACAGCTTGGATTGATGGTCGCCACTGCCCAGCCAATCGGCAATGACCCTGACATTGATGCCCCGCTGCGCTGCACGGCCCAATGCTTCGGCAACCAGCAGGCCGGTGGCATCCAGCGAAAAAATATAGGTTTCCAGCAGAATGTCTTGCTGGGCGTTGTCGATGTCTTCCGTCAGCGCAGAAAAATATTCTGCACCACAATGCAGGAGCCGGACATCGTTGCCGCCCACAAAATTGAGTTTACGCATGGGCGTAGTTTAAGCGGGCTGCGGCGAATACTCCAGCGTGGCGACAATCGGCACGTGATCGGACAGTTTCGACCATGGAGCGCCGCTCATCACCTGAGCAGTCTCCACCTTGAAGCCGCGCACATACATGCGGTCCAGCCGCAGCCATGGCAAGCCAGCGGGAAAGGTCCGGCCGGTCTTGATCTTGGGTTTGGCGCCGGGACCTATGCCGGCCATTGCGGCGACCCGCATCGGCATCGAACCTACACCCGCATGGCGGGTGCCGTCGTCGAATACCTCAACCACGCCTAGTTCCGCGTATAGCGTATGGTTGAGGCTGTTGCTCCAGTCATTGAAATCGCCGGCAATGATCAGCGGTGCATCGGGTGGCAGACTGTTATGGATTTCCTTGATCAACGCTTGCACCTGGCGCCTGCGGCTGACGGCAAACAGGCCCAGGTGGATGACAAAGCAGTGCACGTCGGCGGCAGGCGCGCGGATCACGGTGTGCAGGATGCCGCGCTGTTCATAGGCGTGGTCGGAGACGTCATGGTTGGCCGACGACGCGATCTCGAAGCGGCTCAGCAGTGCGTTGCCATGGTGGCCGTGTTCATACAAGGCGTTCATGCCGTAGGCAGAATGCCGGCTCTCGCCGGCCAGGAAATGGTGTTGCGATTGCGCCGGCCAATGTGTATGCTTGATCGCGTGCTGGTCATGCTGGCCCTGCACCTCTTGCAGGAAGACCAGATCGGCATCCAGCAGGTCTATCGCTTCCTTGATGCCGTGGATGCGGGCGCGCATGCCGAAGGCAGTGACTCCCTTGTGGATATTGTAGGTGGCGATACGCAGTTTCATGTCAGGTCACCCGTCATGCCGGACTATACCGGCTTATGTCTTCAAAAAGTTCGGCAACTGCAGAATGGCTTCCGCGTTCGACGATGAAAAACAGCGATCCGCCGCTTCACGGTAAGGCAGCCACACATATTGCAGGTGTTCGCGCGGCGCCAGTCGTACCGGGATATCGCGCGGCACCTGCAGGCTGAACACATGCTCGGTGTTTTGCGTTACCCCCGGCGCATAACGATGGCGCCACACCGGGTAAATTTCATAAATATTGGACAGTTGCCAGTCCTGCAAGGACAGCACACCAGCCGCCCTTGCCCCTGCATCCAATACATCAATGCCGGTTTCTTCCTGCACCTCGCGGGCTGCAGTGAGTGCCAGTGCCTCGTCCGGCGCATCCTTGGAGCCGGTAACGGACTGCCAGAAACCGGGCTTGTCCGCCCGCTCTATCAACAGCACTTCCAGTTCCGCCGTGTGTATGACAACCAGCACAGATTCAGGAATTTTATAAGACATCATCATCCACAATTATTGCCCGGGATACGGTACATGCGGCACAACCCGTTGCAACCACTAATTGCAGCGCTGCAATGGATTCTATTCGCAATATCCACGCTAATCAGTACGGTAGCCAGCATAAGGCACTGACAACGCTGACCGCGAATTCCCGGCGTAAAAATAAAAAAAGGCGCGGATCACCGCGCCTTCATTATGCCATTGAACAAGCTTTGTCCAGACGATCAGGACTTCACTGCTGGTTCGGTATTGCGCAGACGGATATGCAGTTCGCGCAATTGTTTTTCGTCCACAGGGGACGGTGCGTGCGTCAGCAGATCCTGCGCGCGCTGGGTTTTCGGGAAAGCGATGACGTCGCGGATGGATTCCGAACCTGTCATCATCGTCACAATACGGTCCAGGCCGAAGGCCAGGCCGCCATGCGGAGGCGCGCCGTATTGCAATGCGTCCAGCAGGAAGCCGAATTTCAGCTGCGCTTCTTCCGCATCGATCTTCAGTGCGCGGAATACCTTGCTCTGTACATCGGCACGGTGAATACGGACCGAACCGCCGCCCAGTTCCCAGCCGTTCAGCACCATGTCATAGGCCTTGGCCACGCATTTGCCCGGATCGGTTTCCATCAGGTCTTCATGGCCGTCTTTTGGCGCTGTGAACGGATGGTGGGTTGCGGACCAGCGCTCATTGGCTTCGTCGTATTCAAACATTGGGAAGTCAACGACCCACAATGGCTTCCAGACGTCGTCGAACAGGCCGTTTTTCTTGCCGAATTCGCTGTGGCCGATTTTCACACGCAACGCGCCGATCGCATCGTTGACGACCTTGGCCTTGTCTGCGCCGAAGAAAATCAGGTCGCCATCCTGCGCACCAGTTTGCGCCAGTATCTGCGTCAGCGCTGCGTCGTGCAGGTTCTTGACGATAGGCGATTGCAGGCCGTCACGGCCCAATGCTTTTTCATTGACCTTGATGTAAGCCAGGCCTTTGGCGCCGTAGATTGCAACAAACTGCGTGTACGCATCGATCTCGGAACGCGGCATGTTGGCGCCGCCCGGTACGCGCAAACCGACCACGCGGCCTTTAGGCATGTTCGCTGCGCCGGAGAAGACCTTGAAGTCTACGTCTTTCATTACGTCGGTCAGGTCGGTGAATTCCAGCTTGACGCGCATATCCGGCTTGTCCGAACCATACATGCCCATCGCCGTGTCGAAATTCATCACAGGGAACGGGTTAGGCAGCTCGATGTCCAGCGTGTTCTTGAACACCAGGCGTATCATGCCTTCGAACATGTCGCGGATTTCCTGTTCGTTCATGAACGAGGTTTCGCAGTCGATCTGTGTGAATTCAGGCTGGCGGTCAGCGCGCAGATCTTCATCACGGAAGCATTTGGTGATCTGGTAATAACGGTCGAAGTTGGCAACCATCAGCAACTGCTTGAACAGCTGCGGTGATTGCGGCAGCGCGAAGAATTCGCCTGCGTTGACACGGGAAGGCACCAGGTAATCGCGCGCGCCTTCTGGAGTTGACTTGGTCAACATCGGTGTTTCGATATCGATGAAGCCGTTGGCGTCCAGAAACTTGCGCACTTCCATCGTGACTTTGTAACGCAGGCGCAGGTTGTTTTGCATCTGCGGGCGGCGCAGATCCAGCACGCGGTGCGTCAGGCGAGTGGTTTCGGACAGGTTGTCGTCGTCCAACTGGAACGGTGGCGTTACCGACGGGTTCAGCACTTCCAGCTGATGGCACAGCACTTCTATCTTGCCGGATTTCAGGTTGGTGTTGCCGGTGCCGTCAGGGCGGTTGCGTACCACGCCGGTGATGCGCAGGCAGAACTCGCTGCGCACTGCTTCGGCAGCGGAGAATACATCCGCACGGTCTGGATCGCACACCACCTGCACCAGGCCTTCGCGGTCGCGCAGGTCGATGAAGATGACACCACCGTGGTCACGGCGGCGATGCACCCAGCCGCACAGGCTGACGGTTTGACCGAGAAGAGCCTCAGTGGTGAGGCCGCAATAGTGGGTACGCATGGACATATCTAATTACCTGTCTTAGTTCAAAGTTATCAATAATTCCGGCCGGCCAGCCATCATGAAAATGATGTAGCGCACCGGCGCTGAATGCTTCATGGCTGCAAAGGAGCGCCGTCTTTTTTTACCGGCAGATGCTCGGGGGCGACTACGCCCATGGAAACGATGTATTTCAGTGCTGCATCAACACTCATATCCAGCTCTATCGTGTCTGCCTTGGGCATCATCAGAAAAAATCCGGATGTGGGGTTAGGCGTGGTGGGCACATAGACGCTGACATAGTCGCCTTGCAGGTGGTTGGCCACATCGCCACCAGGCACACCTGTCAAGAAAGCAATGGTCCACGAACCCTGGTGCGGATACTGCACCAGCATGGCCTTGCGAAACGCATTGCCGGACGATGAAAACAACGTATCCGATACCTGCTTGACACTGGAATAGATGGAATTGACGATGGGAATGCGGTTCAGCAAGCCTTCCCATATCGATACCAGATATTTGCCGATGAAATTCTGCGTCAGCAAGCCTGTGACAAAGATGATCAGCAGCGTCAGGATGGTGCCGAGGCCGGGAATGTGGAAACCCACAACCGCCTCAGGCCGCCATTGCACCGGCAACAGCAGCAGGGACTGGTCCATGGTGCTGATGATGGCGTTCAATACCCACAGGGTAATTGCCAGCGGCACCAGTATCAGCAAACCGGTAATGAAATATTTACGCATTACACTCGCCATTCTATTAGTCAAATTGCAAACCCGGACAGGCTGCGCTCATGCACAGTACAACAGCCATCAGGCCGCTTTGGTGTCGTTGCCGCCGGATGTGGAGCCCGAGCCGGCGCTATCGCTTGTACCGGAAGAGCCTGCAGAACCAGCAGAACTGGAAGCGCCGGAACTGTCTTTGGAAGAAGAGGCCGAATCGGAGCCTTCCGAACCGCCAGAAGCTCCAGAGCCGACAGCAGGGGCGGAAGTACCGGCAGCGCCGTTGTTTCCGCCACGGAAATCAGTGACATACCAGCCCGAACCCTTGAGCTGGAAACCTGCAGCGGTCACCTGCTTCTTGAAGCTGGGCTTGCCGCAATTAGGACAATCACTCAGCGGCGCATCGGACATCTTTTGCAAGACGTCCTTGGCAAAGCCACACTCTTCACAGCGGTAAGCATAAATCGGCATCTGTCGCCCCAAAAAAACCTGATAAAACCCTGAATTATAAAGGTTTTTTAGGTAAATTTGCGCACCGCACCGCTTTAGCCCGCCGCTTTATACGGAATTAACATGGGCCGTTGCCGGGTTCCTGACGAATTGCGGCATCAGCGAGCCGACGATCATGCCACCCAGGCTGACCAGCACGCCCACGAGCTGCGGTGGCCAATAGCCTTCAGGCGCCACCATTTCCAGCGTGATCCACACGGCCAGACCCAGCAGCATGGAAGCCAGTGCGCCCTGGCTGGTGGCGCGTTTCCAGTACAGGCCGAAAGCCAGCGGCACAAATGCCGCCACCAGCGTGACCTTGTACGCGTTTTCCACCATCTTGTAGATGCTGGAACCGGTATTCATTGCAAACACAGTAACTATTGCAGTAAACACCAGCACCACGACACGCATCATGAACAGGAACTGCTTGTCGGTCTGCTTGGGCAGCATTGCCTTCAGGATATTTTCCGAAAAGGTCACGGAAGGCGCCAGCAGCGTCGCACTGGCGCAGCTCTTGATCGCCGACAGCAAGGCGCCGAAGAACATCACTTGCGCAAAAATAGGCACCTTGGTCATGATCAGCGTCGGCAGGATTAGTTGCGAATCCTTGTCGATCAGGCTTTCCACCATCTTAGGATCAATCAATGTTGCCGAATAAGCCAGAAACATAGGGATGAACGCAAAGCAGAAATACAGCACGCCGCCCAGTACCGAGGCACGGCCGGCGATCTTTTCATTCTTGGACGAGGCTACACGCTGAAATACGTCCTGCTGCGGAATCGAGCCGAGCATCATCGTGATCCACGCGGCGAAGAACCATAGCATTTCCTTGCCGGTCGGCGCTGGCCAGAACTCCAGCTTGCCGGCATTGGCCGCGTGCGCGATCACCGTGCCGGGGCCGCCGACCATGCCGGATACTTCCCAGCCTATGTACAGCATGCCGATGACGATAATGATCATCTGGATGAAGTCGGTGATCGCCACCGACCACATGCCGCCCATCAGCGTGTAGATCAGCACGCTGGCCGCGCCTATCATCATGCCAACGTTCATCGAGATGTCGCCGCCGGAGACGACGTTGAATACCAGCCCCAGCGCTTTGATCTGCGCCGCCACCCAGCCCAGGTAGGAAACAACGATACAGATCGTAACCAGCACCTCAACCGCGCGGCCGAACTTGTTGCGGTAATAATCGCCTATCGTCAGCAGATTCATGCGGTACAGCGGGCGCGCAAAGAACAGACCGACAAAGATCAGGCACAAAGAAGACCCAAAGGGATCAGCCACCACGCCGCGCAAGCCCTCCTTGACGAAGGTGGACGAAATGCCCAGCACGGTTTCAGAACCGAACCACGTTGCAAACACGGTGGCCGTGACGACGTACATCGGCAACGCGCGCCCCGCAACGGCGTAATCCTTGGAGTTATTCACATAGCGGGCGGCATACAGGCCTATGCCTACCGAGATAACCCAATAAAGCACGACAAACCAGATCAGAGTGTTCATGAGAGTATTAGCTAGAAACCAGAAGAGCGGCCACACGGCCAGACAGTAGAGAGCAGGCCCGTTATTCCAGGCCGCAATAAAAAACCCGCAACATTTTGCTGCGGGCAATTATAAAGCCAAGCAATTGCAGGCAGATGCGAATAAATCGATTCTGCCGCCAAATTAGCGCCTGCGCCACACTTTCCAGCGTTCTTTGCCCTGAAAGGCGGCGATTGAATCCGCGACCTCCGCATCTTCCAGCAGTTCAAACGCGGGCAGCAGCAAGTCGTCCAGCTCCTGCGGGGCGATGCCGAACGGCGGGCCTTTGGGTGAATTATCAAAAAAGAAATAACCGGCCAGCAGGCCGCCGGACGGCAACAACTCTGCCCAGCGCGCAGCAATGGCCGGCCGCATCTTGGGCGGCAACGCACACAGGAAGGCGCGTTCGTAGATCATGTCCAGCCCGCGCGCAGGCTGGAAACTAAAGAAGTCTGCCTCAACAATGCGTTCCGCCCATTTGCCGGCAGCTGTTCTGGCAGTCGCTACAGCGGCAGGCGAGAAATCGATCGCGGTCACGTCCCAGCCGGATTCGGACAGGAAAACAGCTTCGTAGGCAGCGCCGCAGCCCGGAATCAGCGTAACCAGCGGCCGCTTCGCCTGTGCAACAAACTGCTGCAAGGCCTTCGGCACGCCGCCTTTATCCCAAGGAGTGAATGCACGCTGGAAGCGTTCGTCCCAGAAACTGCTGGCAGTCGGGTCGCGGGTTTCAAACGGTTCCATGGCATCACTCCTTTTGTTTACATGTAGTACAGGTGCAAAAGCAGTTGAGCCACAAGCGCACCAGCAATCATGCCGCCGCCAAAGTAGATGACGATGCGCAGCAGCCTGTTGGTCGTCCTCTGCTCCGCCAGCAGGCTGGCCAGCAACGCCGCATCTTGCCGAGGTTCACTCGCCAGTGTCAGCGCCTGATGCGCCAGCCGCGGCAGTTGCGGGAAGATATGGCTGTAGCGCGGCGCTTCGGCCTTCAGTTTTTCCAGCATGCCGCGCCAGCCGACCTGGTCGCTCATCCAGCGTTCCAGATACGGCTTGGCGGTTTTCCATAGGTCCAGATTTGGGTCCAGCTGCCGGCCCAGGCCTTCGATATTGAGCAGCGTCTTTTGCAGTAGCACCAGTTGCGGCTGCACTTCCACGTTAAAGCGGCGCGAAGTCTGGAACAGCCGCAGCAGCACCTGGCCGAACGAGATATCTTTCAGCGGCCGGTCAAAGATAGGTTCGCAACAGGCGCGCACGGCGGATTCCAGTTCATCCACGCGGGTTTCCTTCGGCGCCCAACCGGACTCGATATGCGCCTCTGCCACCCGCTTGTAGTCGCGGCGGAAGAAAGCCAGAAAGTTCTGCGACAGGTAGTCCTTGTCGAAATCGGTCAGCGTGCCGACGATGCCGAAGTCCAGCGCGATGTAACGGCCAAAGGTTTCCTTGTCCATCGACACCAGGATATTGCCGGGATGCATATCGGCGTGGAAGAAACCGTCGCGAAATACTTGTGTGAAAAAAATCTCGACGCCGTCACGCGACAGCTTTTCCATATCGACGCCGGCATCCAGCAGCCTGGCCGTCTGCGAGATAGGGATGCCGTTCATGCGCTCCATGACGATCACGGAAGACGAGCAATAGTCCCAGTACATTTCCGGCACAAGCAAAAGCTTGGAGTCGGCAAAATTGCGGCGCAACTGGCTGCCGTTGGCGGCTTCGCGCATCAGGTCCAGCTCGTCGTGCAGGTATTTGTCAAACTCGCCAACCACTTCGCGCGGCTTCAGGCGTTTGCCGTCGGCCCACAGTTTTTCCAGCCAGCCGGCGGCGACGTGCATCAGCGCCACGTCCTTGTCTATCGATGCCTTCATACCAGGACGCAGCACCTTGACGGCGACCTTGCGGCCATCTTTGAGCACCGCAAAATGCACTTGCGCGATCGATGCAGAGGCAACCGGAATGCGCTCAAATTCGGCAAACAATTGCTCCGGGTGTGCGCCGAGCGACTTGGTAATCTGTGCAATGGCGAGGTCCGGATCAAAAGGCGGCACCCTGTCCTGCAGCTTGGACAATTCATCGACGATGTCTTCTGGCAGCAGATCGCGCCGTGTAGACAGCACCTGGCCAAATTTGACAAACACCGGCCCCAGGTCTTCCAGCGCCTTGCGCAGCCGCACGCCGCGCGGCGCGGAGATGTCGCGCCAAAAGATCAGTTTATCAATCAATTTTGCCAGGCGCGGCACGGCCAGCCCGGAGATGGCTATTTCATCAATGCCGTACAAGATCACAATACGGATGATTTTCAACAAACGCAAAAATTTAAGCACTAGCGCAGCCTTTCCAGTTTTTCGATGCGCTTGGTCAAACGCTCTACGTCGTCACGAATCCTGCTCACTTCATTGCCAAATGCGGTCACGGCCGCGGGCCGGACCAGCATCGGCTGCTCTTCCAGAAAATATTCAGCCAGATTTTCCTGCAATTTCTGATGGGTTTCTTTCGCTGCCTGCGCCACCGACTTCACGCCGGCCACCAGGCGCACTGCGGCA
>JAYSKH010000471.1:0-6505 GCA_043726505.1 Undibacterium sp.
CATCAGCAGGCGCCGGTTCGGCAGCTGCGTCAGCGAATCGTAGAAGGCCAGGTTGCGAATTTCTTCTTCATAACTCTTGTGCCGGCTGATGTCGGTAAAGGATGCAATATAGTTGCTGACCTCGCCTTCGGCATTGGTGATGGCCGTCAGCGTGATCATCTGTGGATAAACTTCGCCGCTCTTGCGCTTGCTCCACATCTCGCCTTGCCAGAAATTGTTCTTTTTCAGCAGCTCGCTGATGTTGTCGAAGTAGGCCCTATCCTGCTGCTTGGATTTATAGATGGGCGGCTTCTGGCCCAGCAGATCGGCATTCTCGTACCCGGTGATGCGCGTAAACGCCTGGTTCAACCGCAAGATGGTCCAGCTGGCGTCGGCCACGAAAATACCTTCCTGCGATTCAAAGGTAAACGCGGCGATCTGCAGGTCATGCTCGGCCTGTTTGCGCTCAGTGATGTCGGTGATGAAACAATGCCACAGCATGCCGCCGTCCGGCTCCGGCTCCGGCAGCGCATCGATATACAGCCAGCGTACCTGGCCATTGAGCCTGCGCAGCCGGAACTCGGTCTGCCACGAGGTCAGCGTCCTGCCAGCGTGGCGCATCAGCGGCCTCGCCTTCTCTACGTCGGCGCGGTCTATGCGCTCAAACAGCGCGGACGCATCGTGCCGTACTTCCTCGGGGCGGATTTCAAACATCTGGCGGATCGCGTCGCTAGCATATGGTACGTAGGGCACACCGGTGCTGTTGTCCGGGCTGGTGCGGTATTGCATGATCAGACCCGGCAGCCGGGAAGCGACCTTGCTGACGCGCTCAAATGCCTCGCGCAATTCGTCTGCTGCTTTTTTACTCTCGGTTTGCAATGCAGTGATGATCAGCGTGACGATGACCAGCGTCGTCATGTAGCCCCACAGTATCAGCAGGTTGCCCTGTCCCTCATCGTTATTGAACGGGCCGCGCCCGGTGGCGGTGGCCCAGGCGGCAACGGCGGACGAAGCCAGCACCGCCAGCGACGCCGCGCTGATGCCGAAACGCATCGCCGGCCAGATCATGACGGTAACGGCAATAAAGGTCAGGCGGATATGCGCCTGCGGCGACAGGAAGATGAACCAGTTGGTACCGACGAAAATCAGTGCGAAGACCAGCACCTCTTTATATCGCTGCGTGAACTCCGCCATGGTGCGGTAAGACAGCGACATCAGCACCGGCGCCGCCAGCAGCACGCCTACGGCGTCGCCGGCCCACCAGCTCAGCCATACCCTGCCGATATTATCGGTCAGGCCATAGCGCCATAAGGTCAGCGCACCGCCACTGGCCGAGATCATCATGCCGATGGCGGCTGCCGCGCCGAACCAGATCACATCCTTGCGGCGCGAAAAAAAGCGGTCAAAACGCTCGCGACGCAGGATCCAGCATGTCAGGTTAGGCCCCAGCGTATTGCCTATCGCTAGCCAGGCTGCTGCGGCCAAACCGTAACCTGCCGAGAATTCCAGCAAGAAGGCTGCTACATATATCGCAGGCACCGCGCGTTTGCCCCAGCGCATCAGCGCCGCCACGGCAATGCCGGTGGGCAGCCAGATCAGGCTGACATTCGGGCTCAGATAAGGGATGGCCAGGCCCAGGCGGCCGGCAGCGACATACGCAAATACAACGGTGAGGAAACGCAGCACCTCCATCCGCAGGCGGATTTTTTTGCTGCCGGCAGAGGTTTTCAATTGCATGGAACTGAGCATGTCAGGCTAACCCCGTGAGGCGTTCAAGGTGAAACAGAATAAGGGTGAGTCGTGGCACATCAAAGCGCCGTTGCCGCGCGCATCATGGCGCGATAGCATGGAGTCCGGCGCGCATTATATAGCGAGCGCAGCGGGTGCAGCTGGTATAGCCGGGCCTGCCGGTAAGCAGTTTTTTTGCGGCCAATGCGGCGAGACGTTTGCCGGCAGCGGCCATCGGTGCCTGCTTCTTGCCCGGTTTGGGCACATAAGCCACGACCACAGCCACGATCACGGAACGACCCATTTTCTCCCCCATCTTTGTCCTGCGCTGCCATCGCGCTTTATTGGAACACGGCGAAGCCGCAGCTTATTATGCGGCAAGGTAGGCGAATCCGCTCTTTTTTCTTGGCTGGCTGTGCAGAAGAAAATGCGAGTGTGTGCTGCTTGCCTCATTATTAATTTGAAGAAACGGGTAAGGGGGATAGACAGTTGGCTGCAGCCGGCTGGCGCAAAAAAAGCGGCTGCTGTTGCGGCAAAAAGGCATGCAAGATGGCCGCCATCGATATCAATAGGTGTTGCGTGTATTGCTACGCAATTTACTGGATAATGCGATTCGTTGTGTACCGTAGCGCGGCTGCAAGGATACGCGGCACCAGCCTGCCGTGCCGGTATTGGCTTCAGCGTCGGCTTCGGTGTCGCCACAGCCTTGCGTTGTTACATAATGTTTACATCAAGTTAAGTAATGTTGTTGCGAGGCAATGTTCAAGAATGGTAATCTCTTTTCCACTTCATTAATTCACAGAGTTCCAGGGGCAGATGCAGGAACGACGCGCGCAATTTTCTAAAACAGGCGGCCAGCCTGTTTTTTTAAGCCGGCAATGGCGACATTGGCTGGTGCGTGCGCTATCGTCTGCAGCGTTTCCAGGGACGTTACTATGGGCGTTGCTGTTGGCACTGCCTCTGGCCTTGCTGCCCGGCCTTGTCCATGCCGAAAAACCCGACATCGTACTACTGGTGGCATCCGGCAACGATGTCCGGGCCAGTGCGCGCAGCGGCGCGCCGCAATCGGCATTTCGCAACACCATCCAGTTTGTCGAGCGTGGCCTGGATGTCGGCTTTGAGGTCCGCCGCTATCCGTGGAACCGACTGATTCAGAACCTGCACAATGGCGAGGGCCTGGCCTTTGGCCTGTCCAAGAACAGCTCGCGCATGCAGACTTTGCATTTTTCCGAGCCCGTGTATTCGAACTATGTATGGCTGATCACCCGCAGCGATGCCACTTTCCCGTTTTCCGGCATGCAGGACCTGAGAGGAAAATCCCTGGGCATCAACCGCGGTTCCAGCTTCGGTGATGAATTCGACCGGCAGAAAAACCTGCTGTTCACGGTGGAAGAAGATGCCTATGGCTTGCAGAGCCGGCTGAACAAGCTGCTTAACAACAGGATGGACGCGATCATCTACCAGAACCGCAACGCTGATCCCGAGCAGGTCGAAGCGATGCTGAACCAGCGCGTGGCGGAGCATATGCCGGAGATCAAGATGCCGCCCGGCGTGCGTTTCCGTGTGCTGCGCAAGCCGCTGATGACGGACAATATCCACTTCGCCATCCGCGCGCAGGACGACCATGGCATCATCAACAAAATCAATACTGTCATCATAAAAGGCAGGAAAAATGGCGAACTGGCGAAAGCCCTGAGCCAGGAGCAATAATGGCGGCGCGCAATAAAAAAAGCAGTGTAGCTGCAGAGGGGCCGGTCAGCATCGTGCAGGGTACTGCGCTCACCGCACAGCAGAAAACGGACCTGCTGCACCGGCTGGCGCGTGTGGAAGGCCAGCTGCGCGGCGTGCAGAAGCTGATCGCCAGGGCCGCCGAGCCGGCCGACTGTGAAGCCATTGCCCAGCAGATGTCCGCTGCGCGCAAGGCACTGGACCGCTCGTTTGTCACGCTGTTGACCAGCGCCCTCGTTACCCATACAAAAGCGGATGCGGAAGGCGATGCACTAGGCCAGGCTGAAAGCATACAGCGGCTGGCGGCGTTGCTGGATAAGTTTGGCTGAGTTCGACTGAATTTGGCTGAGTTGGGCTAGGTGCGGCTGGCTAGCTGTTGCGTGCGTCCGGCCACCAAGACGATGGCAGAATGCATGTAGAATGATGCAATGAATATCACACTCCCGGAACTGGAAGCCGCCATCAACTACTGGCGCCAGCAACGCCCTGCAACCGGCGATGAATGTGCGTTGTCGCCCGAGGTCAACGTCCTTGCCGGCGTGTATGCGCTGATGATATTTAACCGCCAGAAGGAAATTCCCGCACAGCAACTGCAACCAGCAGCGCAGAGCCTGCTGCGCGCCTGGCAAGAGCGCAGGTAGCAGCCCCCCTGATTGCCGTTTTTTTCCGTAGAAAAGTTAGACTTTTGCGGACTCGGGCTTAGGCCGCCATGTGCCTTGCCTGGCGCGATGGCGCCGAGCTTACTGTAGATGCCGCAGGTACCGCATTCTGCGGCTTGCCTTTGGCCGCCGACTTGTCCGGCCCATGCTGGTGAATAGACTGGCCGGCATAGTCGCTTTTGATCAGCGCGGTCACTTCGTCTTTGTCCATGTGCCGGGCTTCGGCCAGCCATTGCGCGACCAGCGCCGCCAGCCGTTCCAGTGCGATGCGGTGCGTGGCGTCGGTCTTCGCGTATATCCAGTCGGACAGCGCCATGAAATGTTCAAACGGTGTGTCGCCCAGTATCAGCGGCAGCGTATGCGCGAAACGTCCGGAGTTGGCGACCAGGTCCCAGTAGCGGGCAAAGCGCACCAGCCGTTGCATCGTCGCAAAATTGATCGTGTTATTGGCCAGTATCGTATACGGCGGATGCGGGTCGAATACCAGGCCGTGTTCTTGCGTATGGCGGATGATGGGCGTGCCGCGCAGGCGCTTCAGGATGCCGAACTGGATCTCATGCGGTTTCAGCGCATACAACCTGTTGAAACCCTGCGCGAAGCTTTCCACCGTTTCGCCCGGCAGCCCGGCGATCAGGTCTACGTGCAGATGCGCTTCCGAGTGTTCGCATAGCCAACGTATGTTTTCGGCGGCCTTGTCATTGTTCTGCTTGCGGCTGATGCGCGCCTGAACTTCGGGGTTGAAGGTCTGTATGCCCAGCTCAAACTGCAGCGTGCCGGGTGGGAATTTCATTATGCCTTCTTTCAGCGCATCCGGCAGATGATCCGGCACGACTTCAAAGTGGGCGTACACCGGGTCTTCTGGATAAGCATCCAGCTTGTCCAGGAAGAACTGCATGATCTTCAGACTGGTCTTGATGTTCAGATTGAAAGTACGGTCGACGAACTTGAACAGACGCGCGCCGCGCGCATGCAAGCCTTCCATTTCCGCCAGGAACAGGTCGATGTCAAAGGGCCACGCGGTCTTGTCCAGCGCCGACAGGCAGAATTCGCATTTAAACGGGCAGCCGCGCGATGCCTCCACATACAGCGTGCGGTTCTTGATGTCGTCATCGGAATACAGCGCATACGGCAGCGTGATCTGCGCCATCGGCGGCTGCACGCCGGCGTGGACCTTCATCAGCGGCTGCGGGCCATGCAGGATCTGCTTGCAGATATCCGGAAAAGTCACGTCACCCCAGCCGGTGATTACATAGTCGGCCAGCTTGACGATCTGCTGCTCGGCAGTCTCATACGATACTTCCGGCCCGCCCAGCACGACGACGACATCGGGCGCTACCCGTTTCAGCACCGCGACCAGTTTGGTGGTTTCCTCGATATTCCAGATATACACGCCGAAGCCCACAATCAGTTTTTCGCCGGCCACCTGGTAGGACAGCAGTTTTTCGACCATGTCGGTGGTCTTGGCTCCAATGACAAATTCCTGCAGCCGGGTTTGTTCCTGCAACTCGCCCATGTTCGCAAGCAGGTAGCGCAAACCCAGCGAAGCGTGGGAATAGCGGGCATTCAGGGTGGACAGCAGGATGGTCATGGAGCAGGGCGACAGGGTAAAGCCGTATTGTACGCCCTGCGGCGAGGATGCCGGCTGAAACCACGCGTTTATCGGCACACGGCCAGCGCTGCGGTTTCGTTCCGGATCGCCATTTTGCGCGTTTAATCCCGTGTTTTTGCAGTTCGTCGCAAGCCGCTCGCGCGCCGCAGAGGCTTTGACTACAGTACAACCATCGGCAAACACATAAAGCCGCCAACAACCCCTAGATAAACAAACGACAGAGGCAAACAAAATGAAAACAGCAAACACTTTCAAATTCGGCGTGATCGCAGCAACAGCAGTAGTAAGCGCGCTGGTCATCGCAGCAACAAGCGGTTGCGCTTACCAGGCAACAGCACCGCAGCAAGCCGCCGCTGCCGTACAAACAGTGACAATCACTGCCAAACGCATGACCACAGATGAAAAAATCGCCTACGACACTACCAATATCGAAGCACAGACAGTTGTCATGGTTGCCAAACGCCTGACTGCAGAACAGAAACTGGCAATGATCCAGGAAGACAAGCAGTTGCAAGCCAGCGCAGCGCGCCACGCCCAGCCAGCTGCCTGATCACTAAGGTAGCCAGTTGGGCAAGCATCTGCCTTAGCCGTAGCAGTCAAAAATATCGATAATCTGCAGTATCCGCCTCATCTGCTTCATCTACACCTGTACACGCACTACCACCACGCATTCATCGGCAAGCACCATAGATGTGCTTGCTGCGGCGCCAGGCCGTAACCCTCTACCAAGCCACACCCTGCTTTATGCGGCGGTTCCAGGTGACTACCCTCCCCCTATAGTAATTTCCCCTACAAAGTTGGA
>JAYSKH010000472.1:0-6675 GCA_043726505.1 Undibacterium sp.
GTTTGAAGGCGGCGCAAAATAAACCCCTTCATAAACACGTTCAATAAGCTAAACAAATAAATGAAGCGCCGGGCCGCTTGCAGCGACCGGCAACACCAACACCGATAGAGAAAGAGACTGATCATGGCAACCATAGCACTTGACCCTAACGCTCCCGATTTCACCCGCCGCTACCCCAATCTGGCCGATCCACGCCTGGGTGCGGCAACGCTGGCAAGCAGCGATGACTTCTTTGCTGAAATGTCGCGCATGCTGAATCCTGAACCCGCAGTATTCATTCCCGGCAAATACGACACCAATGGCAAATGGATGGATGGCTGGGAAACACGCCGCAAGCGCGCCAACGGTTATGACTGGTGTGTGCTGAAACTGGCGCGCGCGGGCACCATCAAGGGTGTGGATATCGACACCAGCCATTTCACCGGCAACTATCCGCCGGCTGCCTCACTGGAAGGCGCGTATGTGGGGCAAGGCGCGCCGGATGCGCAGACAGCGTGGACAGAAATCCTGCCGTCAGTGAACCTGCAGGGCAACAGCCACCATTACCATGAAGTGACGAACTCAGGAGCCTTTACGCATCTGCGGCTGAATATCTATCCGGATGGCGGCGTGGCAAGGCTGCGCATATATGGTCAGCCGCAGACGGACTGGGACAATGCCGACCGCAACCAATTGTTTGACCTGATCGCGATGGAGAACGGCGGCTATGTAGTGGCGGCCAATAACCAGCATTTCGGCCCTGCGTCCAATATGCTGATGCCTGGACGCGGCGTCAACATGGGCGACGGCTGGGAAACACGCCGCCGCCGTGAACCAGGCAACGACTGGTGCATCATCGCGCTGGCGCAGCCCGGCATTGTGGAAAAAATCGAAGTCGATACCTGCCATTTCAAAGGCAACTATCCGGACGGCTGCATGATACAGGCCGCGCACGTGGTGGGCGGCACCGACAGCTCGCTGGTCACGCAGGCGATGTTCTGGCCGGTGCTGCTGGGTGAGCAAAAGCTGCAGATGGACCATCAGCACTACTATGCGGAACAAATCGCCAAGCTGGGGCCGGTAACCCACATCCGGTTTAATATGTTCCCTGACGGCGGCGTTTCCCGCCTGCGGCTGTGGAGCCGCCTGGCCCGATTGAGCTGATCACGGCATGATGCAGCGCGGGTGGGAGCCGTCCGTGCGCATCTTTAGCACGCAAGTACCACTAAAACGCTACAACCACCGCACCACAGAGAGTACAGCATGCCAGCACTGACCATATTACCCCTGAGCCGCGCCAGCTTCGCCCCTTTCGGCGATGTCATCATGCTGGAAGGCGCCCGCCATTACCCGATCAACCAGGGCACCACCGAGCGCTACCATGCGTTGGCAACCGCCGATACCGCTGCCGAAAACGGCCAGCCCATCATCAGCCTGTTCCGCGGCCAGCCGCGCACGCTGCCGCTGGAAGTCGCCATTATGGAGAGGCACCCGCTGGGCAGCCAGGCCTTTGTGCCCGTCACTCAGGATAAGGAAGATGAATATCTGGTGGTGGTGGCGCCACCGGGCGAATTCAGGCTGGAAGAGGTGCGCGCTTTTCTGGGCAGGGGCTTCCAGGGAGTCAACTATGCTAAAGGCGTATGGCACCATCCGCTGATTGCACTGCACAAAGTCAGCGACTTTCTGGTGGTGGACCGTATAGGACAGGCCGCGAACTGCGATGAAATTCCGCTGCAATCCGACCTGTGGCTGACGACTGATGCGCTGGCCAATGCGCGCGCTGCCAGCGAAGAATAAGGGAAGTAAGAGTAAAATGCGGGCGGAAAAAAGAAAACCCGCACACCTTGCGGTTGCGGGTTAAATCCAAACCTAAGAAGGTGTGGAGGAGACAGGTGTAACTTTACCGCACCGCAACACGCCTGTATGCTTTATTTTGCTTATATCAGACATTTCCCAAAAGCATAACTCTTGATATGCAGCAACACTCCGGGTAGACTGCATTGCCGATTCCTGGGCGGCTTGTCTTCGCTTGCCCTTCCACCGAATCCGGCTATGATTGAATCATTCCACAACCGGTTTGCCCCACGTGGCTGGCAGGATCGACATGCACAAACGAAGTTGTCTCTCGCTGACCTTGGCCTTGGCCGGTGTATTGAATGCCGCTCACGCCAGCGGCGTTGATGTCACGCTGCTCTACGTGTCGCATCCGGCATTTCATATTGATAAGCACAATACCGGGAAGATGGAAGGCATCATCGCCGAGCTGGTCACGCAAGCCTTTCAGCAGGCCGGCATTTCCTACAAGTGGCAACAGATCCCGCTCGCGCGCCAGCACCAGATCCTGCAGGAAAGCGAAGAAAGCGCGTGTATCGTCGGCGCGCTGAAAAACCCGGAACGTGAAAAAGCAGGCAAGTTCAGCCACCCGTTCTATCAGGGCCGCCCGGTTGTTGCGATGACACGGGCCGACAACGCCGCAATGGAAGATAACCGCAAGCTCGAAGATACGCTGCGCCAGCCGCAGCTGACGATACTATCCAAGGTCGGCTACTCATTTGGCAAATTTGTTGATGATTCGGTCGCCAGATACCAGCCGCGCACCGAAGCGACTAGCGCCGAGCTACCGATCATGCTGAACATGCTGATGGCCAGGCGGGGAGACTATTTTTTCATGTCGGAAGATGCGTATGCGGCGCTGGTCGCTGCTTCCAGCTTCCGGCCGGAGCAGTTCAAGCTCGTGCATTTTTCCGATATCACCAAAGGCAACCTGCGCTATATGTGGTGCAGCCGCAAAGTGCCGGACTCCCTGATCAATAAGCTCAATGTAGAAATCGACAAGTTGTTCAAGAAGGGTTAGGCAAAGCTCCCGCCAGATGAAGTGATCTGAGGCGAGGCGATAAGCGGGATGAGCCGACTAGCGTAAAATATTCAGGCGAAAAAAAAGCCCGCTAATCGCGGGCTTAAATCCAAACCTAGAAGGTGTTGGAGGAGACAGGAGTGACTTTATCGCAGCGCAGCAAATAAGTGAACTTTATTATTCTTATATCTGTTATTTTAAAAACTTATATCTGCCTGGGCAATGAAATTTGCCAAACGCACACCCAGCACCAAACACTGTGACCCGTCGCGGCAAATAGCCCCTTTAACCATATAGCTTAAGCCGGTTTAATGCATAGTTAACAAGAGGCGCAGTCATACGCGCAAAAAAAAAGCCCGCGACCTTGCGGTTGCGGGCTAAATCCAAACCTTTTGGAGGTATTGGAGGAGACAGAGCAACTATATCGCAGTGCAGCAAATAAATCTTCTTTATTTAACGCATATCAGACATTCATCACGGCAATAACTTTGCCTGCGGCAATGGATAAAGTAGCTTGCGAGACTTCGGATCTAAAGCTTTTAAGCGGCAGGCACTGCTGCTTTGGCAATGTTCGCCGCCGCTGGCAACTGCGCCACCTGCCAGCACGCATCCATCACCGCACGGATCTGCGCTGCCGGCAAGATGCCATCCGCCAGATCGGTGAATTTCGCTTCCAGTTGCTTGTCCGTCATCGGCACTTGCGTGCTGCCTATCGCATGCTCGATGAACTTGTGCAGCTTGCGGCCGTCTTTCAGCACAATGGTCATATCCACCTGCTCTGCCTTGATGGCCGGATCTATCGTCGCATTGACCTTGTCGCGCAGCGCGATAATCTTGGGGTCGCGCACGGCACGGTCGCTGTACTGCTTCTCGCCGGCAGCGCCGTCGACGATGGCCACCGCCACAGAGTGGTAGACGCTGAACTTGCCTTCCAGGCCGATCTGCGGCGTCTTCTTACCTGTCAGCTCTATCACGAGCGGATGCACGCGCAGTTCTACCTTGTCTATCATGTCGGCAGTCAGCTTGTTCTGGTTGCGCAGCTGGATTGCCGCATCAATCGCCGGATGGATGACGATGCCGCAGGCAAATGGCTTGTAGGTATTCAGCAGGGATTCATAACGCGTGCCCAGGCCGCCGGTGATTTCCTGGTAATCCTGCTTGGTGCTGATGGCGTTGGCCCAGCCGCGCTTGGCTTCTATCATGCCTTCCGAGCTGGTGTAGTCCTTGGCCGCCAGCAGTGCAGCGAACAGGCCGTTGCTGGCCGCCCTGCCCGGGTTGAAGCTCTTGTTCATGGAGCCGAAGGATTCGCGCAGGCCCACCGGCTGCGATGCCGCCAGCCCCAAAGCCCACACCATCTGCTGCTCGGTCAGCCCCATCAGCTTGCCGGCCGCTGCCGCCGCGCCAAACACGCCGGCGGTGCCGGTGATGTGCCAGCCTATGTCATAGTGGTTCGGATAGACGGAATTACCTATGCGGCATTCTGTTTCCACGCCCAGCACCAATGCGTTGAGGAAGTCCTTGCCCGATACCGGCTGATATTCAGAAAAAGCCAGTATCGCCGACACCACGGGGCCGGCCGGATGGATGATGGTTTTCAGGTGGGTATCGTCAAAATCGAAGATATGGCTGCTGACGCCATTGATAAAGGCCGCGTTCATGATATCGAAACGCTCGCTGCGGCCCAGCAGGCTGGCCTGCTTCGGCCCTGAGAAAGGCCCCAGCGCTGCAACGGCACGGTCAACCGTCTCATGGCGCGATCCGCCTATCGCAACACCGACCCAGTTCAGCAAGGTGCGCGCGCCTTCTTTCCGCACATTCTCCGGCAGGTCTTCATAACGGGCGCGGACGATATAGCTGGCCAGTGTGCGTGTAACGCCCTGGCCGTTGCTGGCTGCGGCGGTATCCTTTGCTGCGGGTTCCGCCGCAGAAGCGACACCGGAAACAGCGGATGCGGCGGACGCCAGCACAGGCACGGCGCAGGCAATGGCGCCGGAAGCGCTGGATTTGAGGAAATTGCGGCGGTTGTTGTCATTCATGGGTTTGTCTCTTATTAGATTTATCGGCAGGACGGGGATATCCGGAAACACCGGGTAACAATAGATGATGCGGCATCGCTGCTAGAATGTGAAATGCAAAATTCGGGAGTATTCATGCATGTCACGCATAAATTTTGACTTATCCGACCTGCGCGCGTTTATCGCAGTAGCAGACCACGGCAGTTTCAGCCTGGCATCGGTGGAGCTGCACCTGTCGCAATCTGCGCTGTCGCGGCGTATAGAAAGACTGGAGACCTCACTGGGCGTGCGGCTGTTTGAGCGCACTACGCGCAAGGTAACGCTGACGCCGGTGGGACGCGAATTCATGCGTAAATCGCGCGAACTGCTGGCCGGGCTGGAAGAGTCGCTGATGGGCATGCGCGACGTTGCCGAAAAAATGCGCGGCGAGCTTACCGTATCCTGCGTGCCGTCCGCGGTTCGCTATTTTTTGCCGGATGTGCTGCAGGACTATCATCGGCAATATCCCAACATCCTCGTGCGCGTCATTGACGAAGGTGCAAACGAAGTGCTGGCGGCAGTGGCACGTAGCGAGGCCGATTTCGGCCTCAATTACATCGGCACGCAAGAGCCGGATGTCGATTTCCAGGCCATCTTCACCGAAGATTTTGTCATGGCTTGCCGCAACGACCATCCGCTGGCAAAAAGGAAAAAAGTCAGCTGGGCCGAACTGGGACAATACGAATACATGACGGTAACGCGCGACAGCGGCAACCGCATGCTGCTGGACCAGGCGCTAACCGCCAGCCCGGAGCGCCCGCGCTGGTTTTGTGAAGTCCGCCATGTACTGACGCTAGTCAGCCTAGTGGAAGCCGGGCTGGGCATCGCCGCCGTGCCAAGGATGGCAATGCCGCAGCAAGGACATCCGCTGCTGGTCAGCATACCGCTGGTGGACCCGGTGATCAGCCGCACGATAGGCTTGATACGCCAGCGCGGCAAACAACTATCCCCGGCAGCTCAGAGGTTGTACGACATGATCTTTGTCAAACGCCAGGCCGCTAGAAGCAAGCCCCGCGCAACCAGGGCCAAGGCAGCTCCAGCTGCGAAGTAAGCCTGAACCGGAAGATGCAGGACTACTCTTCGGCGGCTTCAGCCTTGCGCGGACGGCGGGCGCGCGGAGCGGATTTGCGTTCCGCCTTGGCCGGAGCCGCTTCTTCAACAGCGACGCTGGCAGCTTTCTTAGCCCTGCCGCTTCCACCGGAGCCTGTCGTTTTACGCGGCGCTTTTTTGGCGACCTTGCCCTCTGCCGCAGGCGTATTCTGTTCTATAGCTTCGCCGACTTGCTGTGAAGGCGCGGCAGATACCGGGTTGGCAACAACAGGTACGGTGAGTGCAGCTGACGCGGATGGTTCAGCCTGAACTGTTTCCATATTGGAGCGTTCTGGTGAACCAGTACGGCCACCATTACCCCTGGCGGCAGGTTTGCGCCCGCCACGGCTGCGACGGCGTTCCGGCTTGGCCTGCCCCTCTTCCATGGCAACGGCGCTTACGGCTTCAGGTGCTGCCGACGCAGCGGATTCGGCTTGCTCACCGGCTCTATCGCTGACTTTATCACTGACGTTATTGCCAGCCCTATTTGCGGCAGCACTACCGGCGCCATTGCTCTTGTAGACAAAAGTATTCGATTTCTCATCACGGCCAAACTCCAGCAGGCCGCGCGCCTGCGCCTCTTCCAGCAGGTTGCCGAAGGTGCGAAAGCCGTAATAGGATTCGCTGAAGTCCGGCTTGCGGCGCTTGATCGCTTCTTTCAGCATCGACGCCCAGATCTTGCCGCTGTCACCGCGCTCG
>JAYSKH010000473.1:0-4868 GCA_043726505.1 Undibacterium sp.
GCATAGGCAAAAAAATACTATGAGGCGCAGGCTGCACCAAAAAAACACACCGCAATTAGGGGCGAGCACAACCATTGCCTAGCGATGCGAGTTCGCAGCCTGGAACAAGCAAACGCGGGAAATAGGCGCACAAAAACAAAAAGCCCCGCATCTGCGGGGCTTTTCATCAAATATCTGTACGCTGGCTGCATTAATACATGAGTGGATTCTCGAAACCCAGTTCTATCTGAAAAGTGGCTTCAACGAGAAAAGAATCAACTCATGTATTAGTACAGCAAACACAGCAGCAACAGCACTGCGTTTCAACATTCATTGAAAATAAATATACCACAGGTGTTTTTTGAATGCAAGCTTTTCTTGCAGAAGCCTCTCCCCTTCAAACTCAACGCCTGCTACAGGCCGCGCTCCAGCAAGGTCAGATTGTCCCTGTATTCAGGCTTCAGCCTGTAAAGCTGGGCCGGCCTGTGTGCGCCGGCAGCGCCGAACTGGCCATCCAGTTCTTCCAGCATGCCCATTTCATTCACCTTGCGCCGGAAGCTGACCTTGTTCAACTCTTCGCCCATCAGCGCCTCATACACCCTCTGCAATTGCGGCAGCGTAAAACTCTCGCCTGCCAGGTAGCAAGGCAATGACGAATACTGGCTCTTGCTACGCAGCCGCGCCACTGCGGTATCGACGATCAGTTTATGGTCAAACGGCAGCTGCATCAACTTGTCCACACTCGCCAGCCGCACATGGCCGCTGCAAGCCTGCTCAATCACATCGATGGAGACCAGCGCGTAATACGCGATGGAGACCGACCAGCCGCGCGGGTCTCGCGCAGGGCCGGAAAAAGTCGCCAACTGCTCCAGGTAAGGCGCTGCAATATTGGTTTTTTCCAGCAGCACGCGCAATGCCGCCGCGCGCGCATCTGCATCTTCGCTGGCATGGATGAAACCGCCCGGCAAAGACAGCACGTCCTTGAAAGGTTCTTTATCTCTTTTCAGTAGCGCAAGCTGAAGCTCGCCTTCCTTTAGCGTCAGCAACACCAGATCCACAGTGCAAATTACCTGGCTCACGGAACTCCTTTTCTCCACATAGATAGTTAGGATAAATTTTGGCCAAAGATAAGCCTGATGGTGGAAATTGTCAATAATGGCCGATCAAGCCTGATCAAACTTGCTCTAAATACTTAGTTGCATTTTTATTTTAAGTATCCTACACTAGAATCACATTAGAACCACATCCCATACCGGACACAAGGATGCACATCATGCGCAATATCCATTTGTTGATTATCGACCCGCAAAACGACTTTTGCGACCTGCCCGCTGATTACCTGCCTACCGACGCTGCGACGAACACGCAGATTTCGCCTTCTCTGCCAGTGTCCGGCGCGCATGCAGACATGCTGCGGCTGGCAAAACTAATCCATCAGGGCGGTGCTGGCATCAGCAATATCAGCGTGACACTGGATTCCCACCACCGGCTGGATATTGCGCACCCCGGCTTCTGGTACGGCACAAACAAACAGGCTGTGCAGCCTTTCACACAGATCTCCGCAGAAGACGTACGCGGTGGCAAATATCAGCCGCGCGATGCCAGCGCCCTGCCCCGCGCGCTCAGCTATCTGGATGCATTGGAAAGCGCAGGCCGCTATCAGCTGATGGTGTGGCCGGTCCATTGCGAAATAGGCACCTGGGGCCAGAATGTGCACGCCGACATCCACGCTGCCTATAACCAGTGGGAAGATACCCATCAGCGCATCGTCGCCAAGCTGAGCAAAGGTTCCAACCCGTGGACCGAACATTACTCCGCCGTGATGGCGGAAGTGCCGGACGCAGAAGACCCAGACACGCAGTTGAACAGCGGCTTTATCGCGACGCTGGCAGCAGCCGATGAAGTGCTGATCGCTGGCGAAGCCGGCAGCCATTGCGTACGGGCGACCACCAAGCACATTGTTGAAAATATGGATGCCGCGCAGTTATCAAAGCTGGTGCTGATTACTGATTGCATCAGCCCTGTGGGCGGATTTGATGCGCAATATCAGGAATTCTTGCTGGCCATGAAGGCGAAAGGACTGCGCCTCGCGCAGAGTGCCGATATCCTGCCGGAACTGCTGGCCAATGCAGTCGGCCGCTAGGCCTCACCGCCTCACCACCCATAACAGAGACAATGCAGTGCCTGTTCACCCCCATCAACGGATAACCAGAACAATGAAAACCATCGTACGCAGCCTGCTGGAAAACGATCTGTATAAATTCACGATGTGGCAGGCGCTGCTGCACAGCAACCCGAATACGCAGACCGAATACTCGTTCGTCTGCCGCAACACGCCCGAGTATCCGCTGACCGAACTGAAGGCGGAGGTAAATGAAGCGCTGGACCATCTGTGCACGATGTCCTTTACAGAAGATGAGCTGGCTTACCTGCGTGGCTTGCGCTTTATCAAAAGCGATTTTGTCGACTTCCTGACCGTGTTCCGCTTTCAGCGCCGGCTGATTACCGTCGAGCAGGAAGGCGACACGCTTGTCATCCAGGCCAAGGGGCCGCAAGTGCACGTGATGAGTTTTGAAATCTATGTGCTGTATATCGTCAATGAATTGTATTTCCGCCGTTTCGACGTAGAACCGCTAATGGCCGAGGGCCGCAAACGGCTGCACGACAAAATCGCCGTACTGAAAGAATTCAGCAAGGAAGCGCCGCGCTGCAACCCGTTCGGCTTTTTCGACTTTGGCCTGCGCCGCCGCTTTTCCGGCGCGTGGCAGGAAGAAGTCGTGTCTACGCTGGCGCGCGAAATTCCTGAATACTTCAACGGCACCTCCAACGTATACCTGGCGAAAAAATACCAGCTGGTGCCGATAGGAACAATGGCGCATGAATACCTGCAGTCCTACCAATCCTTCGGCGTGCGCCTGCGCGATTTCCAGAAGGCGGCGCTGGAAGGCTGGGTGCAAGAATTCCGTGGGGACCTTGGTACCGCATTGACAGACGTAGTCGGTATGGATGCCTTCCTTGCCGACTTTGACCTGTATTTTGCAAAGCTGTTCGATGGTTTGCGCCACGACTCCGGCGATCCTGTTATATGGGGAGAGAAAGCCATAGCGCACTACCAGAAGCTGCGCATCAATCCCAATACCAAGCGGCTGGTGTTTTCTGACGGGCTGGATTTTGCCACCGCGTTTTCGCTGTACCGGCATTTTGCGGACAGAAGCATGGTGGCCTTCGGCATAGGTACACATCTGACCAATGATATGGGCATCACGCCGCTGAACATCGTCATGAAGCTGGTGTCCTGCAACGGCCAGGCGGTGGCTAAACTGTCGGACTCTCCGGGCAAGACGCTGTGCAAGGATGAGACCTTTCTTGCTTACTTAAGACAAGTCTTTAATCATCCTGCGCCTGCGGCATCAGCGGCAAAGGCCTGATTTTTATCCCACTTCCCAATCGGACCAACGCCCTACCGGCAATGCCATCATGCTGAATATCGCAATCGCACAACTGAATTACACGGTCGGCGACTTTACTGCCAACGTCGCGGCAATCATTGGCGGCATGCGCCGTGCCGCTGCACAAACTGCGGACATCGTCGTCTTTTCCGAGCTCTGTGTCTGCGGTTATTATCCGGGCGATTTACTGGAAGAACCAGCTTTCCTCGGCCAGTTTGAACCCGCGCTGGCGGCGATACTGGACGCTTCCATGAACATGCCCGGGCTGGCTGCCGTGATCGGCACGGTCCGCCGCAATGCCGGCCCTGGCAAGCCGCTGCATAACAGCCTGCTGGTTATCCGCGATGGAAAAATCATCGCCGAATACTATAAACAGCTATTGCCAACTTACGGCATTTTTGATGAGCGCCGCCATTTTGAGCCAGGGCCGCAGACGGCATGCACCGTACACGTCGCCGGCCACCACATCGGCTTTCTGATATGCGAAGACGGCTGGAATCAGCCGGGGTACGACTACCAGGTCAACCCTTTTGATGCCTTGCAGCAGGCGGCGCCCGAGCTAGTCATCAGCATAAACGCCAGCCCTTCGGACATCGCCAAACGTACGTTGCGCCATGCCATGCTGGGCAAGGCTACGGCCGGTACCGGGCTGCCCGTGCTGTTCGTCAACCAGGTGGGCGGGCAGGATCAACTGGTGTTTGATGGTGCGTCGTTCGCGCAAATGCCGGACCAGCGCGTTGTCTTTGAAGCCGCCCAGTTCGGCGAAGACTTCCAGGTCATTGCCTTCGATGGTGAAAATTTCAGCGCTAGCGGAGGCGCTGCGCTGCCGACACTGGGCGCAGGTTTGCCGGCAGAAGAATTCGCCCGCCGCCAGATCATCCTGGGGTTGCAGGATTATGCGCGCCGCTGCGGCTTTGGCAAGGTCGTCGTCGGTTGTTCTGGCGGCATAGACTCAGCGCTGACACTGGCATTGGCTGTACAGGCGCTGGGCGCGGACAACGTGGTTGCGGTCACCATGCCTTCCGGCTGGTCCAGCGAAGGCTCGGTATCCGATTCGCAAACCCTGTGCGAGAACCTCGGTATTCTCCTGCATGTGCACCCCATTGCAGCACTGGTGCAGCAATACGGCACAGGCTTCAAGGATAGCTTCGCGGCACGGCTGCAAGGCTTGCCGCTGGAAAACCTGCAGGCGCGCATCCGCGGCACGATCCTGATGGAATATTCCAACAGCTTCGGCGCGCTGCTGCTCACCACCGGCAACAAAAGCGAAATCTCGGTCGGCTACTGTACGCTGTACGGCGACACCAACGGCGGCCTGGGCCTGATAGGCGATCTGTACAAGACGGAAGTATATGCACTGTCACGCCATATCAACACGCATGCCGGCCGCGAGCTGATACCTGGACCCGTCATCAGCAAGCCACCATCGGCTGAGCTGGC
>JAYSKH010000474.1:0-12589 GCA_043726505.1 Undibacterium sp.
GATGGTTAGCTTGCAGGATGCGGGAGTCGGCATCGCACAGCAGGATGGGGCTACCCGCATTCTGGAAGATCTCCTGGTACTGCGCATGGCTGGTTTCCAGTTCTACACTGGTTTGCCGGTGACGCAGCGCCGCAGCGTCCAGTGCATGCAGCGCGCGGAACACCGACAGGGGCAGGCAGATATTAAAAAACAGGAATAGCAGCGACTGTATATAAGTGTGCGTGCCCGGCAAAGCCACATCCACAATCGGAATGTTCAACACGGGCTCATTACGCAGCAATACGAAAAACGGCAGTACGTTCAGTCCCATCAGCACCAGCGCCAGCCGGGTGCCGAAAAAAAGTCGCGCAATAATGGGCGTGGTGTAGATGAACAGATAACCCAGCTTGGATATCTCAAACTGCCGCACAAAGCAGATAATGGAGAAGGCTGCGGCGTAGACAGTGACGATGAGAATGGATGCGCTAAGGTACAGCTTGCGCTGCGAGTAGTACAGGCCTATCGCCATCAGCGCATAAAAGGCGCCGCATATCCACACGACCGCATAGTTGCCGATGGCAATCGCGTCCAGCGAGCTATGTATAGCAACGACGGCTTCCAGCACGAACCCCGACATCAGAATGATGCGCAGCGCACTTGCTCTCCATACGGAGTGCTCGGCAGGACTTAACCCGCCTTCGTTAAGAGAAAGCCAGCGAAACATTGCACATAGTGAGAGTGATGTAGTGGGAACTACAATAAGTTTCTTTTTGGAAACAGCATTTTCGCATGAAACTTCCGTATGCTAATTACAAAATGATGTTTTGTGGAAATATTCTGTGGTTTATATTAATAAATAGTTAATATCTGTATGTAAAACATCATTAAATGCTCAAATTTCTTACGCAGGCCCGGGTTAAAGACTGCCTTTGGCAAATTTGTGTCCGGCTGTCCTAAGATCCCCCCACAAGGCAACTGCGCAGCATCTGCTTCAGCAATTGCACGGCAATGGCCCAGCAACGGGCTCTATACGACCACCCGGTAAATACGCCGCGCGCCGCACTCCTTCAGCAACGTCCATTCATCTGCTTACGGCATAGGTGTTATTCCCCCTGCCCGTCTTCTGCGAAACCCGGCGTCCGCAGACACTAGCGTCACGGTCGATTGGCACACAACCGGGCATAGCCGGGCGCCAATGCCCATAGGCGACCGCATTTGATCAGACCAACAGGAGAATAGTAATGAGCAAGCTTCAAGGTAAAGTAGCAGTCATCACCGGCGGCACTTCCGGCATGGGCCTGGCGACAGCCAAGCGCTTCGTCAAGGAAGGTGCTTTCGTTTTCATCATGGGACGCCGTCAGGCCGAACTGGATGCAGCGGTAAAATCAATAGGCGACAACGTCGTCGGCGTACAGGGCGACATTGCCAACCTGGCTGACCTGGACAAACTGTATGCAACGGTCAAGGCGCAAAAAGGACATCTGAATATCGTCTTCGCCAATGCGGGGCTGGGCGAGTTCGCCGCCATCGGCGATATCACCGAGGCGCATTTCGACAAGACCTTTAACGCCAACGTACGCGGCACCGTGTTTACCGTACAGAAAGCGCTACCTCTGTTAAAAGACGGCGGCTCGGTGATCCTCACCGGCTCCATCGCCAGCGTCAAGGGCATTCCATCCTTCGGCGTGTACAGCGCCACCAAAGCAGCGATACGCTCTTTCGCCCGCACGTGGACCAATGACCTGAAAGACCGCCGCATCCGCACCAACGTCATCAGCCCAGGCACGATAGATACGCCTATCCTGGATCCGCTGCCGAAAGAAGCAATTGCCGCCATCCTGTCCGGCGTACCCATGGGCCGTATGGGCACCTCCGATGAAATCGCCAGCACCGCCGTATTTTTGGCGTCAGACGATTCCAGCTTCATCTCCGGCATCGAGCTGTTTGTAGACGGCGGCACAGCGCAGGTATAGCACCCGTTCCACGCCCACGCGCAAAGCGGGCAGGCGTGGACATGGCCGAACATAGAACTTTTAAAGGAAAATCATGTCGTTGCAAGCAACCCTCGACGCATTCAAAGCCGACTTCGTCGCCGGCAAACCGCCGTATAACGCTGCGCCGGAAATACACGCGGTGATGGCGCGTGCAACTGCTGAGCTAGTCGCATCAGGTCTGGCACAGCGCGCACTGAGAGCTGGCGATGTCGCGCCGGCCTTCATATTGAACGACCCCGACGGCAAACCCGTCTCTTCAGCAGACCTGCTGGCACAGGGGCCGCTGATCATCAGCTTTTATCGCGGCGTGTGGTGTCCCTACTGCAATTTTGAATTGCAGGCTTTGCAGCAGGTATTGCCGCAGGTGCATGCAGCGGGCGCGAACTTGTTGGCCATTTCGCCGCAAAGCGCAGCCAACAGCCGCAAGTCGCTACGCAATAACGAACTCAGCTTCCCGATTCTGAGCGACACGCATAACGACGTCGCCGCGCTGTTTGGAATACGCTTCAAGCTGCCGGATTACTTGATCGATTTGTATAAAAGCCGGAAGAACAATCTGCCCGCTTTCAATGGCGACGATAGCTGGACGCTGCCGATGCCGGCTCGTTACGTCATCGGCAGCGATGGCATCATCCTGTATTCGGAAGTGAATCCCGACTATACACAAAGGCCTGAACCGCAGGACATGCTGACTGCGCTCGCAGCCTAAAATCGTCCTAAAAGCAGCAGCATGGGCGCGAACGAGGTGCCGGTAAAAACCGAAACAGGATTGCGTATATACTTGGCGCCCCGCAGCCACGCCGAAAAAATCCGGGACAAACCACTGTCCCGTCCGGCGGTTCACCGCATCCCGATTATCTGCCGCAAGAAAGTACCGCCATGAACACTCCCGCCTGGAGCCGCGCCCAATGGGTAGCACTGCTCAGCCTCAGCTTCGCCGTCTTCATGGTGTCGCTGGACGTCACCGTGGTTGTCGTATCGCTGCCCAAGATACAAACCGATCTTGGCCTGTCACTCGCGCAACTGCAGTGGGTCGTTACCTCCTATTCACTGGTATTCGCCGGCCTGCTGTTGTCGGCGGGCGTGCTGGCCGACCGCTTCGGCCGCCGCCGCACCTTCTTCATCGGGCTGACGCTGTTCGCTTTGTCGTCAGGCGCAGCAGGCCTGGCAAATGCCGCATGGATCCTGAATGCCGCGCGCGCCGTGCAAGGGCTGGGCGCGGCTTTCATGCTGAGCAGCGCCGGTGCGCTGCTGGCGCAGATATTCCCTGGGCCGGACCGCACCAAGGCATTTGGTGTGTGGGGTACGGTCATCGGCATAGGCCTGGCCTTTGGGCCGCTGATAGGCGGCTTCATCACGCGCCATATCGGCTGGCACTGGATATTCCTGATCAACCTGCCTGTCGCCGTTGCCATTTTTGCGGGTGTGCGGCAAACCGTCAGCGCAAATTTTACCGCGCATAAACGCCGGCTGGACTGGATAGGCATGGCAAGCTTTACCGCAGGCCTGTTCGGCATCATCTATGCGTTGAGCACACTGCATCCCGGCGCACATGCCGAGGCCGGCACCGAATACGCGGCCATCGCCGGCGTGCTGCTGTTGCTGGTCTTTTTTTCCAGCCAGAAATGGCAGAGAGCGCCGATGATAGACCTGGCACTGCTGCGCAAGAAGGCCTTTGTCGGCATTACGCTGATGCCGATACTACTGTCTATCAGCTACTGGTCCTTGCTGGTATTCCTGCCGCAGTATTTTGAACTGTCGCGCGGCCTGGATGCGCTGGGTTCCGGCATTGCGCTGCTGCCGCTGACATTACCCATGCTGATGCTGCCGCCGTTTGGTGCCAGGCTGGCGCACCGTCTACCGCGCCACGTGCATTTTGGCTTGTCCTTTGCACTGGTCGGGTTCGGCGCCGTCGTCATGTATGCCGGCTTGCAAACCCATGGCGCGCTGCTGATTCTCGGCATGCTGCTGACCGGTGCCGGCTCTGGCCTGATTAACGCACAAATGACCAATGTCGCCGTCAGCGTCGTCCCGCATGAACGCAGCGGCATGGCCACCGGCATCAGCGGCACCATGCGCCAGGCAGGCTTTGTGTTTGCCATTGCGCTGCATACCTTGCTGATCGAACAAGTCAGCGTGCCGGGCCAAGCCATGAGCAGCGATGTGTTCAATACCGGACTTAGCCATATCCTGATCACGGCAATGGCGGCCAGCGCAGTAGCCGTAGTGATCGCGGTGGCCTGGCTCAGGCACGATGCAGTGCCCGCATCCATGGAAGTGCTGGTGCCGCTGGAATAAGTTGCCATAGCGCAAACGCTGCCTGCCGCGCTTCGCCTATCCCAATACTCCATTTACTTTCCCTCTGGCCGGGTTTGCCTGACGATGTTCAGGCAAACCCGGCTTTCCTTTTTCAGCTCAAACAGGCTTTACAAGCCCAACCTCTCCCTTGCACCGCTTCCGCAATTCCGCCAAAGAATAGATGTTATGTCCGGCGGCCATCTACCGGCAGGGTGTGAAAGCGACCATAGTTAGCTCCAGCAAGTCCACCATCCCAAGGAGTTATCATGAACAAACCAGTCGTCCTCATCACCGGCGCCCTCACAGGCATAGGCCGCGCTACCGCAATCGCTTTTGCCAAGGAAGGCGCAAAGCTCGTCGTTTCCGGCCGCAGGGTGGAAGCGGGTCAGCTATTGCAACAGGAACTGCGCGCACTAGGCGCCGATGCCGAATTCATCCGAGCCGACGTCGGCAATGAAGAAGATGTCCGCAAGCTGCTGGCATTTACCGCAGAACGTTACGGCCGCCTGGACGTTGCCGTCAACAATGCCGGCACCGAAGGCGCACTCGGCCCCATCGAAACACAGACGGTGGAAAACTATCGCACGACGTTTGATACCAATGTGCTGGGTGTGCTGCTCAGCATGAAGTATCAGCTGCCGCTGATGAAGGCCCAGCAACAGGGCAGCATCATCAATATTTCTTCCATTGCCGCCCATGTAGGCTTTGCCGGTGCAGCCGTTTATGTCGCCAGCAAGCACGCAGTAGAAGGCCTGTCCAAATCTGCAGCGCTGGAAGTCGCCAGCCTCGGCGTAAGGGTCAATGTCGTGGCGCCAGGTCCGGTCGCCACCGATATGCTGGATCGTTTTACCGGCGGCGACGCCACTGCCAAAGCTGGCCTGTTAAGCATGATCCCGGCAGGACGCGCAGCGAACGTTGACGAAATCGTGCAGACCATCCTTTTCCTTGCCAGCAGCAAAGCGCCTTTCATTACGGGGCAGGCCATCACCGTCGATGGCGGCTATACAGCGCAGTAATTGCGTGCATTCCCTTTCACTTTATTCAAAAGAAAACATGATGAAAACTATCTCCGTCCCTACCCGTGACAGCGTTTCTAGCGCTAACCAGGCAATTTTCGACAACCTCAAACAAGGCCTGGGCATGGTGCCCAACCTGTACGCGACGCTGGCTTATTCAGAAAATGCGCTGGGCAACTATCTGACACTGCAAAATGGCAAAACATCCCTCAGCACAAAGGAACGCGAAGTCATCAATCTGGTCGTCAGCCAGGTCAACTCCTGCGAATACTGCCTGGCAGCCCACACGATGATAGGCAAAATGCAAGGATTCACCGACGAGCAGATTATCGAGATCAGAAAAGCAACAATCACGTTTGACGCAAAGCTGGCCGCACTAGCCAGGCTGGTGAAAAGCGCAGCGGAAAATCGCGGCGCTGCGGCACCTGCATTGCTCGAACAGTTTTTCGCGGCGGGATACACAGAAGGGCAACTGGTGGACACGGTGGTGAATATCGGTGACAAGATCATCACTAATTATCTTCACGCACTGACCAAAGTGCCTGTCGATTTCCCTGCAGCTCCCGTATTGACGGCTTAACGGCGCGCATGCATGGCACTGCTCCGTGTGGTGTCATGCGCCTGCTTGCCGAATACCTTACCCGTACGCTTTGCCATAGCCATCCATGATGGACTGCACGAAATCAACAAAGGCGCGGGCCTTGGCATTGGCCAGGCGCCCGGAAGGATAAACGGCCCACAGATCCACCGGCGGCAACTCCCACTCCGCCAGCACACGCACTACGTCGCCGTTTTGCAGCTCCTGCGCAAACATCCATTCCGACGCTACCGTAATACCCATGTCGGCCAGCACCGCAGCACGCACACCTTCGGCGGCATTGACCCGCACCCGCCCCTCCACATTGACTGACACTTCGGTCGTGCCATGGCGAAATGCCAATACACCGCTTTCCAGTGGCGCATAGATGACGGCCTGATGGCCCGTCAGCTCTGCGGGTTTTTGCGGCACGCCGGCCACCGCAAAATAACCGGGGCTGCCAAGGACGATGCGCTGCCCCTGCGCTATCCTGCGCGCAGTCATCGAAGAATCGCCCAGCGAGCCCATGCGCAACGACACATCTATGCCTTCTTCCATCAGGTCGATGCTGCGGTCATCCAGCACTACGTCAATATTCAGTTGCGGATGCTGGTCGAGGAAGCTTTTAAGATGCGGCAGTATATGCAGGCGCGCAAAGGTCACCGCCGCCGATACTTTCAGCCGGCCAGACAAGCTGGCTCTGGAACCGCGGGCCGCGAATTCCGCTTCATCGGCTTCCGAGATCGCGCGTCTGGCGCCGTCATAAAAGCTCTGGCCCGCATCGGTTGGCGTTAGCCCGCGTGTAGAGCGTAGCAACAGCCGCACACCCAGCCGCTCTTCTAGCTGAGCAACCGACTTGGATACCGCGGGCTGGCCCACACCCAACTGGCGCGCGGCGGCTGAAAAAGAGCCGGTGTCAACGACGCAGACAAAAGTTTCCATCAAGGCCAAACGATCCATTATTTATTCCTCCCAGGAATGAATGATATACGCGTAGCCCGTCTTCTGCTATCCAATGAAGAAATCCATACTTGCATCTATCCCACCTCCCGGGCATTCAAGCCATCTACAACACTTCAAAGGAATTCTCATGGTCCAGTTATTCGCCTTCTCCACCCCCAACAGCATCAAGGTTTCCATCGCGCTGGAAGAACTGGGCGTGCCTTATGAACTGAAACCCATCAATATCCGCCATGGAGAGCAGCGCGCGCCTGCCTTTGTCGGACTCAATCCGAATGCCAAGGTGCCGGTGCTGGTTGATGAAGAAAATGGCAACTCTTTTGCGCTGACGGAGTCGGCGGCCATCCTCGTTTATCTGGCGGAAAAGCATGGCGCGCTGCTGCCGCACGACGCCGTTGCCCGTGCCCGCGTGTTTGAGCAGTTGTTCTTCCACGCATCCGCGCTGGGGCCCGCCTTTGGCCAGGCAGGTTATTTCCAGAAGCTGGCAGCCGAAAAGCTGCCGCCGGCAATAGACCGTTTCCATACCGAGGCCAAGCGGACACTGGGCCTGTTGGAGCTGACTCTGGCACGGCACACATACGCTGCTGGCGAGGCCTATTCCATTGCCGATATCGCCCACTTTGGCTGGATCTGGCGCAGGGCATTTGCCGGTGTGGACTTTAAAGACACACCGAACGTGGAGCGCTGGTTTGGCGCGATGTCAGCCAGGCCTGCCGTCATCCATGCGATATCCCGCGTGGAAGCGCTGGTTCCGGCTGCATAATCTACACGGCTGGCGCCATGTTTAAAAAGAAATAGTGCAGAAACAGGTAAAATACCGCTCCGTTTGCCGGATAATGCGCCGGCCCCTGCCGTACTCCGTACCGCGAGCCGGCCTTTCAAGGCCCTTGTCCGCGATTCAACCCTGTTACTTTTGCCTATGCTGCGTATATCTACCTTGTCCGGATTTTTGATTGCTGCGCTGTTGTTAGCCGGGGCCGGCGGCATTGGCGATGCACAGGCGGCAAAGGCCAAAACCAAGCCAGCGCCAGCCGCCAAAACGGCAAAAAGCGTCATTTTGTATGCGGCGGGCGATATTGCCGAATGCAAAAACAAGACTGCTGCCGAATCCATGGCGGCCAAAACCGCCACCCTGATCACCGCTGGCCTGGCCGGATTGGACAAGGACGCCAATGCCGCCGTACTGACCTTGGGCAACAACACCTATCCGGTGGGCACGCCGGAAGAATTCAACGATTGTTATGACGGCAGCTGGGGCAAGTTCCTGACCCGTACGCTGCCGTCGCCAGGCAACCATGACTATGCTATGCCGTTGGGACAGGGTTATTACAACTACTTCGGCCAACAGGCCGGAGCCGGACGCCACGGCTATTACAGCAAGGATATCGGCAGCTGGCACATCATCTCGTTGAACAGTAACTTGAAGGACGAACAATTGCAGGCCCAGCTGAAATGGCTGCAGGACGACCTGAAAAACACCCGCCGCTCTTGCACTTTGGCGTTCTGGCACCATCCTGTATACAGTTCCGGCGGTCGCGGCAACAATGCGGTTATGCAGCCAGCCTGGAAAATGCTGTACGACGCCGGCGCGGATGTTGTGCTGGCAGGCCATGACAACAACTATGAACGTTTTTCCCCACAGGATGGCGCAGGCCAGCGCGACGACCGCAAAGGCATCCGGGAATTTGTTGTGGGCACCGGCGGCGCCAGGCTGACACCGATGCTGCTGACCAAACCAAACAGCGAATTGCGTGACAATTCAAGTTACGGCGTACTGAAGCTGACTTTGAATGAAAAAAGCTACGACTGGGAGTTCCTGCCCGTCGCTGGCCAAAGCCTCCACGACAAGGGCAGCAGCAGCTGCCATTGATACAAGGTGTTTATAAGCCGTAAAAGGTATAAACGATACGGGTAAGCGGATACGAGTGAGTGGTATAGCCAGCGGTATCAGTCCACACTGATACCCACTATGTCAATCCGGCATAAGCAGCCAAACCGGAACTTCACTATACTCAGGAACGGCTCGAAATTTTCCCCTGCAGCACCAAATTTTTGGTATTGCAGCGTTTTCACGCGCCTGAAAGGCGCACCCTAGGGGTCGTTATGCACATAGAAGAATCACTGAAGCTGGATTTCAAGGACGTTCTGATCCGTCCGAAACGCTCTACCCTCACATCACGCTCGCAGGTAGAACTGCAACGTGAATTCGTGTTCCACAATTCCGGCAAGACTTACAGTGGCATCCCCATCATCGCGGCCAACATGGACACGACCGGCACGCTGGAGATGGCTGCCGCGCTGGGCGAACATCAGTTGTCCGTCGCGCTGCACAAGCACTATGACGAAGAAACACTGGTCAAGTATTTCTCCACGCTGCAAAACAAATCGACCGCTTTCTACTCGATGGGCATCACGCAATCCGACTATGAAAAATTTTCGGCGGTGATGGCGCGTGCCCAGAATGCGATTGAATATGTGTGCATCGACGTGGCCAATGGTTACACCGAAGGCTTCATCCAGTTCGTCAAAAAAGTGCGAACAGCTTATCCGCACCTGACGATCATGGCCGGCAATGTGGTGACCGGCGATATGACGGAAGAACTGATACTGGCAGGCGCCGACATCGTCAAGGTTGGCATAGGCCCAGGCTCGGTGTGCACGACGCGTAAGATGACCGGCGTCGGGTATCCGCAGCTGTCTGCCGTGATTGAATGCGCGGATGCAGCACACGGACTGGGTGGACAGATCTGCGCTGACGGCGGCTGCGTAGTACCCGGCGACCTGGCCAAGGCCTTTGGCGGCGGTGCGGATTTCATCATGCTGGGTGGCATGCTGGCCGGCCATGATGAATGCGCAGGCGACCTGGTGGAGCGGGACGGCAAGCAGTACAAGAGTTTTTACGGCATGAGCAGCCGTGCGGCGATGGACAAGTATGCGGGCGGCGTTGCCAAATACCGTGCGTCGGAAGGTAAGGAAGTGCTGGTGCCTTACCGTGGCCCGGTAGCCAACAGCCTGCAGGACATCCTGGGAGGCGTCCGTTCTGCCTGCACCTATGTCGGCGCGCATAAACTGAAGGAGCTGACCAAGCGCACCACCTTTGTCAGGGTCACGCAGCAGCTGAATGAGGTGTTCGGCAAATCCTGATGCAATCCTGATCCTGTGTATTACAAAGCCTGCCTCCCAGCAGGCTTTTTCCAATGCAGCTATACCAATACAGCGTCCATCGCCAGCTTGCGCAGCACATGCGCGGCAGCAGCCAGGCCGAAAGAGGCCGTGACAACCATGCTAGAACCATAACCGGCGCAGTTCAGGCCGCTGACACCGGCAGCGTCTGCTGCATCTTCTCCATCAATCACACACACTTCTTCCGCCGGTGGCATCTTCAATGCCTCCATCGAAAATACCGCATCAATGCCGAACTTGCTCTTGGCGCCGCGCGGGAAGCCGTGTTGCTGGCGCAGACGCTTGCGCACCAGCGCCAGCAGGGGCTCCTGCTCGGTGCGCGACAGATCGCGTATTTCTATTTTGCCCGGATCTATCTGGCCGCCAGCGCCGCCTATCGTGATCAGAGGTATACCTTTGGCGCGGCAATAGGCGATCAGCGCCGTCTTGGCCTTGACGCTGTCGATGGCGTCGATCACATAATCAAAACTGTGTTCGCCTATCATCACATCGAGGTTGTCGGCTGCGACAAAATCTTCTACCTCGGTGACCTTACAGCGCGGGTTGATCAGCGCAATGCGTTCAGCCAAAGCAGTGACCTTGGCCTTGCCAACCGTCTCGCTGTTGGCCTGGATCTGCCGGTTGATATTGGATTCAGACACATTATCCAGGTCTATCATCGTGATGCGGCCTATCGCGCTGCGGGCCAGCGCCTCGACCACCCACGAGCCGACGCCGCCAACGCCGATGACGCAGATATGGGCCGCCTGGAAGCGCGCAAAGGCGGCGTCGCCATACAGGCGAGCGATTCCGCCGAAACGGCGTTCAAAGTCGATATCGGCGTCAGTATTCGTTGTTTGTTGCTGTTGTTGCATGGTATGTCGCTTAATATTGCACAGCCTGTATTCTACAAGAGCGCATTTGATGCTGCCTGCTTTGATTTAGCGCAAGCGGCGTTTGCCAGGATATCGGATAATCCACGGATACCGCTTTGGGTATTATTTGAATACTGACAGCAGAGGCACCATGGAAACTTTATTCGCCAGCGCACCCGATTTCGACCAGCCCCTGGCTGTGCTGAAACATTGCCACGACAAGATACGCAAACAGCTCGCCACACTGGGAAAGCTGCCCGCCCACTTGGCCGCCCATGGCGCCGACGAAGAGGCGCAACAGGCGGCAAATGCCGTCAGGCGTTACTTCAATCAGGCGGCGCCGCTGCATCATGAAGATGAGGAAATGGATCTGCTGCCGATGCTGGAAATCACGGCCACGAACGAAGACGCAGCGCTGCTGGCGGAGTTGATGCCCGCCATCCTCAAAGAACATACGCAGATGCACGTGATCTGGCATAGGCTGGACAAGCAGCTGGACGCCATTGCCGCCGCTACATCAAAGGATCTGGCCGCCGATGATGTTACCCAGTTCTGCGAGATGTACACTCAGCACATGCAGACCGAGGAAACCCACATCGCTCCCATGGCCAAGCGCCTGTTCAGCGATGCGCAGATGGGCAGGCTGGGCAGCGCCATGCAGCAGCGGCGCGGTATCAGCGCTTAAGCGAAGCGCGCAAAAAAATCACAAAGGAAAAAGAATGAGTTTGGCAGATTTACGCAAAGACTATAAACAGGCCAGCCTGTCGGAAAACGAAGTTGCCGCCGACCCGGTCAGCCAGTTCAACCGCTGGTTTGAGCAGGCAACGCAGGCCAATGTGCCGGAGCCTAACGCAATGAGCCTCGCTACCGCCACTGCCGACGGCAAACCCTCATCGCGCATTGTATTGATCAAGGGCGTGGATGAACGCGGTTTTTGCTGGTTTACCGATTACGACAGCAAAAAAGGTAGCGACCTCGCCGCCAACCCACACGCCGCGCTGCTGTTTCATTGGGTGGAACTGGAACGCCAGGTCAGAATAGAAGGCAGAGTAGAAAAGCTGAGCGCGCAGGACAGCGATGCCTACTTCAACAGCCGCCCGCTGGGCAGCCGCCATAGCGCAAGCGCCTCTGCTCAAAGCCAGCCTATAGAAAGCCGTGCCGCGCTGGAAGCCAAACTGGCCGCAGTAGTTGCACACCATCCGGACCATCCACCCCGCCCGGCGCACTGGGGCGGCTACCGCCTGGTCCCTGAAAGGCTGGAATTCTGGCAGGGCCGCAGTTCGCGCCTGCACGACCGCATCGTGTACACGCGCAATGCAGACGGCAACTGGTCGCTAAGCCGCTTGCAGCCCTGAAGGGTTTAAGCCTGTCCCTGCTAGTTTAGCTCGGAAGACAGTTTGATCTTTTGCGCATACTGCAGCAACGCTTCCATGCCCGGCTCCTTGCGCGGCCAGACCAGCCCTACGCCGTCATCGATATAGCGAGGCAGCACATGCAGATGGCAATGCGGCACCGTCTGCCAGCCTGCCAGTTCATTGGCCTGCAGGATGGTCATGCCATCCGGATGAAACTGCTGCTGCACCGCCCTGGCAATCGTGCGCGCCGCGCGCATCATCGCCACCGCAGTATCCTCATCGGTGTCCATCAACGTGATGTAGGGCTTTTTACTGGCAACCAGCACATGGCCGGGGTTCAGCTGCCCCGCATCCATGAAGGCAAACACCAGTT
>JAYSKH010000475.1:0-9790 GCA_043726505.1 Undibacterium sp.
GTGATTGAGCAGCGTGGTTTTTCCCGCACCGAGAAATCCTGACAACACCGTCACCGGCAACAATTGTTTTTTCATTCGTTTCTCTCAATAGCTTGAAAATTGTCCAGGTACTGCCGAGCGCATTTGTGGTTGAGCAGGGCGCCTGGAGTTTTGCAACAAAGTTGCATCCTTGGGTCAAATGTTTCCCGCTGTTTTCGCGCAAACAAACAGACAGGCAGGAAAAAGGCTGGCGAGCACACCAAGTGCAACTTTGTTGCATTAGATGGCTGTTTGCCTCCCTTACTGTCTTTGTGCCCAGCCATCGTTACAGGTTACACAGCGTGCTTCCGATTCCGGAGGATTGCCGTGTCTGCTCGCAGATTAATCTGCAACAATGTTGCATTGGCGGATTATATGAGGCGATAAGATAATTTGCAACAATGTTGCAAATAAATTTCAACGCCTTCCCTAGACTCGGTTTTTGGCAGAGGACGTGAACGGATGTGCGTTAAGCTGATATTTGCCGCGAGGAGAACCAGCGACGGATGTTTAGCTCGTGGTTCAGCCAGCCGCAGGAAAATCCAGCCGAAAGCTGATCGTGCCGTGCTGCTCGGAATAGGAGACACTGGCGTTACCGCCATGCAGGCTCATGATCGCCTTGACGATGGACAACCCCAGCCCATTGGACTCAGTGAACTCATTACGGGATTTGTCGCCGCGGTAAAAGCGGTTGAACATGCTGCCCAAGTGCTCCTGCGATATCAGGTCGCACTGGTTTTCCACAATGATGGTGGAGCCTTGGCCGTTCGCGCTGGCGCGCAGCTTGATGGCGGTGCCGGATTTACCATAGCGCACCGCATTGATGACCAGGTTGTTGACGGCACGCCGCCACATGACCAGATTCGCGTAGCTGCTTCCTGCTGCTTCTTGCTCGAAATGCAGTTCGCGTTCTTCTGCGATGCCTTCAAAATAATCGGCAACCTTGCTCAGCTCGTCTTCCAGCGGAATATCGACGCGCTCCACCGCCAGCGTTGCATGGTCGGTATTAGCCAGGAACAGGATGTTTTCAATAATGCGCGACAGGCGCGCCAGTTCTTCCAGGTTAGACTCCAGCACCTGCTCGTATTCTTCCAGCCGCCTTGGCTGGCCCAGCGTGACCTGAGTCTGGCCCATCAGGATGTTCACCGGCGTCCTGATTTCATGCGCCAGATCGCCTGAGAATTGCGATAAGTGCTCAAAGCCTGCTTCCAGCCGGTCCAGCATCGCATTGAAGGCATCTGCCAGCTTGCGCAGTTCGGGTGGTGCATCTTCCGTCAGCAACCGGGCGGACAGATTGGCCGGCGTAATTTCATCCGCCTGGTTACCCATGGTTTGCAGCGGCCTCAGGCCGCGCCTTAGGATCGCAAAGCCGAGTGCCGTGGTCAGCAGCACTGTCAGCGCTACTGCGACAATCACGCGCAACAGGTAGCTGGATAGCACCTTGGATTCTTGCGTCATCACATAGGCGGCGATGATTTCTACCTTGTCATTGTGTTCGCCAACTTCCGCTAGCGCGGAAACCCAGCGCACGCGCACGCCATCGGGCCGCGTGCCTTCGTGCAGGGCGTCGGGCGTCAGCGGCATGCCTATGCCCACCGGTGTCATGTCCGGCGGTGTCATATTGCCGGGATTGACGTGGATGAAAGGCGGTTCGCCCATATGCCGGAAGATGCGCACGTCCTGTTCATTACCCAGCATGCTCTCGAACAGCGCAGGACGCTCTTCCATTTGCTTGACGTCATACAGGTCATGGAACAGGTTGCGGAAATGCTCAACCCTGCCTATCAGTGTGTAGTCGGCGCGCATTTCCAGCGCCTGCCTGGCGGCAGAGTAAAGATACATGCCCAGGCTGGCCATGACCAGGCACGCAACCAGCGCGAACAGCATGGCAGTTCTGTGGGCCAGCGGCCAGGATGTCCAGAACTTCATTGTTCTTCCGAGAACATGTAGCCGATGCTGCGCACCGTATGGATCAGCTTTTGTTCAAACGGCGCATCGATCTTGGCGCGCAGGCGCTTGACGGCCACATCGACGACGTTGGTATCGCTGTCGAAATTCATGTCCCACACCTGGGAGGCGATGACAGAGCGCGACAGCGCCTCGCCCTGGCGTTTGATCAGCAGGTGCAGCAGCATGAACTCCTTATTGGTCAGTACGATGTTGACGCCTTGCCGGGTGACTTTGTGCCGCACCGGGTCCAGTTGCAGATCGGCGGCCTGAAACATGTCTGAATCGCGCGTCACGCCGCGGCGTAGCAGGGTGCGCACGCGCAGCACCAGTTCGGTAAAGGAAAACGGTTTGACCAGGTAATCGTCGGCGCCCAGCTGCAGGCCGCGTATGCGGTCGTCCACATGGTCGCGCGCGGTCAGGAAAATAACCGGCAGGTCGCGTTTGCTGCGCAGTGCGCTCATGACGCTCCAGCCATCCTTGCCCGGCATCATGACATCCAGAATCACCAGGTCATAGGGATTTTCCAGCGCCATGTGCAGGCCGTCCACGCCGTTCCTTGCGAGATCAACCGCGTAGCCGGATTCGCGCAACCCTTTCTTCAGGTAGTCGCCGGTCTTTTGATCGTCTTCGATTACCAGGATAGCCATTGCGGCACCTTCAAAAAAAATGGACTTAATAATTTGATTTTAGCATTTTGGGCTGTGGCGCTTAATGACAATTTTGTCATCCGAATGACACGGAATGTTAACCACCGCAGGCCTACTATGGCGCTGTTGGAGGCTTTATGCAATGCGCGGCCTCCGTTGGCTCATGTGGAAATGAAGGAGATGTTCATGCTGATCAGAATTCAACCGAATCAAATCGAGATTCCGCGCTCGTCGGAGATTACACCAAGAGAGGTGTTCGAATCGCGCCGCAGTTTCCTTAAGGAGCTGGCGGTAGGCGCCATTGCGGGCAGTGGTCTGCTGTCATCCGCTGGCGCATGGGCACAAGCGGCCAATGTACGAAAGCTGGCGGCGCGCCGCAACGACAGCTATGTCGTTGTGGACAAGCAGACACCGTATAAAGATGCGACTACGTATAACAACTTTTATGAATTCGGCACCGATAAATCCGAGCCCGCGCGCAATGCCGGCGGCTTAAGGACCAATCCCTGGACCGTATCGGTGGAAGGTGAAGTGAAAAAACCGATGACGCTGGATCTGGACGCCCTGATGAAGCTGGCGCCGCTGGAAGAGCGCGTATACCGGCTGCGCTGCGTGGAGGGCTGGTCGATGGTGATTCCTTGGGTAGGGTATTCGCTATCAGCACTGATACGCAAGGTGGAGCCTACCGGCAATGCAAAGTATGTGGAATTCGTGACGCTGGCGGACAAGAAGCAGATGCCGGGCCTGTCTGTGCCCGTGCTGGAGTGGCCTTACGTGGAGGGTTTGCGCATGGACGAGGCCAATCATCCACTCGCACTGCTGACCTTGGGTATGTATGGCGAAACCTTGCCTAATCAGAACGGCGCGCCGGTGCGCATTGTACTGCCGTGGAAATACGGTTTTAAGTCGGCCAAATCCATCGTCAAGATCCGTTTCCTGAAGGAAGCGCCGCGCACGACGTGGAACCTGACTGCGCCTGCGGAATACGGCTTTTATGGCAACGTGAATCCAGATGTAGACCACCCGCGCTGGTCGCAATCCAGCGAGCGGCGCATAGGGGAAGACGGTTTCCTGGCACGCAAGCGCAAGACCTTGATGTTCAATGGCTATAACGACGTTGCCTCGCTATACGCAGGCATGGACTTGAAGCGCTTCTTCTGAGGCGGGGTTCAGCGATGTCAAGGGGCCGTGCGGTTGACGTTGAAGATGACAAAATTGTCATTCGTTTGTCATCGGAAGCACCTGGGGCGATACCTATACTGAGCAACACAGGCTGACCACGTTTCATTTGTTTTTGTCGCGCAACTTACTATTTATATAAAGAGGGATCATGAGAATTTCACATCACACAGGCCGCAGCTTGCCTTTTGCCCGCTTGGCCGGATTGGCGGCGCTGGGCATCAGTCTGGCTTTGTTCAGCGCTACCGCTGGTGCGCAGGAAATGCATCACCATCATGGCAGTGACTCCACTGCGGCTGCCGCTGACGGTGCAACGTCGGCAGCGCCTCCGGTATTTGTCGCCAGCACTGCCAAGTCATTTGCCGCGCTGATGGACGATGCGATGCTGGTCATGGATGACGGCATGAAGCGCGCGCCAATGAATGGGCAAAGCGAACACGACTTTGTCACGATGATGATGCCGCATCACCAGGGCGCCGTCGATATGGCCAAGGCTGTGTTGCTGTACACGAAGGATCCCGAGATCAGGAACCTGGCGCTGGGCATTATCGCCGAGCAGCAGAACGAAATTCATGTAATGCAGGCCTGGCTGACGCATCACCCCGAAGCCGGCGCCAAGAAATAAAACCGTAAAAATTTCGATTTAAAAAAACGTTTAGCCAGTCCCTTTTTAACTATCAAAATCCACACAGAGACATCATGAAAAAAACTGCTATCTTCGCTATTTCCGCCATGGCAATGTTCGTCAACGCCGCCTGGGCGCTGCCTTCTGCGCAGGACAGGGTCTATACCGCGGACCAGAACACCAATACGGTATCGGTATTCAATCCGGCCACCAATACGCTGGTAGGCCAGATCAAACTGGGTAACCAGCGGCCGGACGTGTTGTCTCCGTTGTATAAAGGCCAGATCAATGTGCATGGTATGGGCTTCTCCCCAGACCATAAAACCCTGGTGGTCGTGTCCAACGGTTCCAACTCGGTGGTGTTTATCGACACGGCCACCAACAAGGTCAAAGGCACGACCTATGTAGGCCGTTCTCCGCATGAAGGCTTCTTCAGCGCAGACGGCAAGGAAGTGTGGGTAGTGGTACGTGGCGAGGATTACATTTCGGTCATCGACCCGACCACGTTTAAGGAAACCCGCCGCATCCAGACCGACCTGGGACCAGGCATGGTGCAGTTCCACCCGGATGGAAAACTGGCTTTTGCCGTGTCGAGCTTTACTCCTACCGTTGATATCATCGACGTCAAGAGCCATGAGATCATCAAGAAGATCAGCGTGGTCAGCCCTTTCTCTCCTTTCCTGCAATTCACGCCTGATTTTAGCGAAATGTGGATGACACACAAGGACGTGGGCAAGGTAACCCGCATCAGCACCAAAACCCTGGAAGTGACTGGCGTGATCGATACCGGTTTTATCACCAACCATCTGGCATTTGCCAAGGTGAACGGCAAGGTGCTGTCTTATGTGACGATAGGCGGCGAAAACGTCGTTAAAGTGTATACCACCGACAAGGAAGCAAAACTGGTGGCGACGATTCCTACGGGCGCGCTGCCGCACGGGATCTGGACTTCTGATGACAGTAGCCGTATCTACGTCGGCCTGGAAAACGGTGATGGCGTTGATGTCATTGATCCCGCCAGCAACAAGGTCATTGCACACATGCCCGGCGGACAGGCACCGCAAGCGCTGGTCTACCTGTCGCACGTTGTAGAGAGCGGTGACGGCGCTACCAACCTGGTGCCGCGCGTAAACAACGACCCGACCAATATCAAGCTGAAACCGGTTGTAGGAGAGGGGCGTGGTTTTGTCGTATCGCGCAAACTGGGCGTTGTCGATGCGTTTGAAGTGTCACTGTTCAAGCTGAAGCCGGAAACGACCTATAGCGTCTACCTGAGCGACCAGAAAAACGCCGTTGCGAGCTTCAAGACCGATGCCAAGGGAGCATCGAACGGTACGATGATAGGACCGGTGCGGGAGTTCGCTGCTGCGGGCCAGACGGCCAGCGCCAACGCCGTCAGCCGTCTGATCGTCATGGAAGGCACTTCGCCTGCGGATGCTGCCAAAGCGGTATTGATAGACGCGCTGTAATCCAGTAGGAGTATTACGCGAGAAACCGGATAGGGCATTTGAATGCCGTATCCGGTTTTTGCTTTTTGCAAAAAATTACTTGCGTGACGCCAGGCGTGCCATGCCGAGCAACGGCCATTCGACGATCTGTCGTAGCCGGAGCGACATCGGAATCAGCTTCATCAGCATTTTTACCGCAACAGCATACGGGTAATGATGGCGCGCCTTTTCCTTCACCATGCCGCTGAATTCCTGCCAGTCTTCTTCGCGGAACGGCGTATGCGGGTTGCGTACGGCAAACACGTGCTTGAAGGCGATGTAACTGTCTTCGCCCTGGATTTCGGTCATTCGCCGCCAGATGGTCTTGCCTACTGCCCAGACGCCGTGCGGCCGGCCGTCGCCATATCCCTCGTAGAACTTGCGGAAATGCGCGTAGTGGTTTGACTCATCGGTTTTGATGTTGGTAAATAGCTGTCGCAGCACCGGTTCGCGCACATAGTCGTGGACTGCGTGGTACATCGTCGTAGTGCCGGTCTCTACAACGCAGCGCGCGATCAGCTCCAGCGCGGGGCTGTCTTCCAGCTGTTCTTCGGTGCACAGTGCGCTGTATTCTTCACGGAAGCGGGTGTTGGCCAGTTGCCAGTCAAACTCCGGCCATACATGTTCAACATAAGCCTTTAGCGCATAACCATGCTGCACCTCTTCATGCTGCCAGTATTGCCGCAGCCAGCTAACTACTTCAGGTTTGTCACGAAATTTTTCGATCAGATTGTCGGTATACAGCTCGGCCATGATTTCTACCAAAGAGGCGGAGGCAAGCATGTAAAACATCAGTTTGTCGTGACGGATGGTTTCAGGGTTGATGGAGTCAAAGTCGATGTCTTTGAGATTCCACCTCAGAGCGGGTCTGTCTGCGACGGAACGGACGGCAGTGGTCATAAGTTCTAATCCTCATTTGGCGTTGGCTTCCCGGAGCGTCGACCGCATACCAGCCGCTTAGGCTTTGCATGCGCTATCGCTGCCTGTCGGCTCAAGGTTTTGTGCTTACCCCGTACTTTCAATGAAATTGTCAAAATTGTATGTTCGATAATACACATTTGGCGGCTTGCCCAGTCAGCTTCCTTTGTGTTCCGGCTGTATTGTCCCTATACCGGTCACTACTGGTTGCTACAGGTCACGCGTTTCCCGTATGTGGTGAATTGTCATCATAGCGCGTTAGCCGGATCGGTGGGCGGAGAGCCTAAATTGCAGTAAAGAACAATTCTTTGTGGATATGTGTGATAACGCACCGTTATTGCCTGCCGACAGGGGATACTCGGTACCTGAAGTCCGCGCTAGCGGCAAAATCTTTATCTTGTCTGGGCCAAGATCGGTGCTCACTGCACACTAATTAGGCCCGACATGCACATCACAAAAACCACGCCTGTGGAGCGGCTGCTGCTGGCCGGCCATGCAATTACTCTGGCAGTATTGCTGCTGATAAGCTGTATAGCCTGGAACAATGCTGCAGACCAGGTAACGGATATTGTCGCAGTTGCCTTGTTGCTGTTGTTGTCTTCATTGACTGTCATCTACCTGAGGATACGGCAGGTGCTTAGCTTGCTGCAACGGGGTTTGCCGGCAGCGGAGCAGAGAGCACATGCGCTGCCGCTGCTGAAAGTAGGCGCCTTGCAGGATGCAATCTTCAACAGCGCTAATTTCTCCAGTATTGCAACCGACGCGCAGGGCGTGATCCAGATTTTCAACGTCGGCGCGGAACGCATGCTTGGTTATGATGCGCAGGACGTCGTGGATAAAATCACGCCTGCCGGTATATCGGATGCGCAGGAAGTGATTGCACGTGCAGCGGCTCTCAGCCAGGAACTCGGCACGCCGATCACGCCCGGTTTTGAGGCGCTCGTATTCAAGGCTTCTCGCGGCATCGAAGATATCTATGAACTGACCTACATACGCAAGGACGGCAGCCGGTTCCCGGCAATCGTCTCGGTTACTGCACTGCGCGATGCACAAGACAAGGTAATCGGCTATCTGCTGATAGGCACCGATAATACCGCGCGCAAGCAAGTGGAGGCAGAGCAGACGCTGCTTGACCAGCGGCTGCGCGACCAGCAGTTTTACACACGCTCGCTGATAGAGTCGAATATCGATGCACTGATGACGACGGACCCGCGTGGCATCATCAGCGACGTCAACCAGCAAATGGAAGCGCTGACAGGTTGTACGCGGGATGAACTGATAGGTGCGCCGTTTAAAAATTATTTCACCGACCCTGAAAGGGCAGAAGCGGCCATTACCCGTGCGCTGCGCGAGGGCAAGGTAACCAACTACGAGCTGACCGCCCGCGCCAGGGACGGCAAGGAAACGGTAGTCTCTTATAACGCGACAACCTTCCACGACCGCGACCGCAAACTCCGCGGCGTGTTCGCTGCAGCGAGGGATGTGACCGACCGCAAGCAGTTCGAGTACACGCTGCAGGAAAATAACGTGGAGCTGGAGAGCGCCAAAGCGGCTGCCGAAAAGGCCAACCAGGCAAAATCCGAATTTTTATCCAGCATGAGCCATGAACTGCGCACACCTCTGAATGCGGTGCTGGGGTTTGCGCAGCTGATGGAGTCCGATACACCCGCTCCGTCGCCGGTGCAAAAGCAGTCGATAGATCAGATCCTGCAGGCAGGATGGTATCTGCTGCGGCTGATCAATGAAATCCTGGATCTGGCCATGATTGAATCGGGCAAGGTCACGATCTCGCAGGAGCCGATGTCGCTCAGCGACGTGTTGCAGGATTGCCAGGCGATGATAGATCCGCAGGCGCGCAAGCGGGGCATAGCAATGATTTTTCCCCCGCTCGATAGGCATTTATACATCCACGCCGACCAGACCAGGGTCAAGCAGGTGATGATCAACCTGCTGTCGAATGCCATCAAATACAATCGCAGCGGCGGCACAGTCATTGTAGAGTGCGTCATGCAGAGCGAAAACAGGGTACGGGTCAGCGTTACCGATAGTGGCCCGGGCTTGTCTGCCGACAAGCTGATGCAGCTTTTTCAGCCATTCAACCGGCTGGGCCAGGAAACCGGCGTTGAAGAAGGAACCGGTATAGGCCTGGTTGTCACCAAGCAGCTGGTGGAGTTGATGGGGGGCTCCATCGGCGTAGAAAGCGACGTTGGAGTGGGTAGTATGTTCTGGGTGGAGTTCGCGGCGGCAAGCGTGCCCCGCTTTGCATTCGGCATGGACGATACTGGCCCTGAGAATGAAGAGCCTACCCCGGGGAAAACCGTACCGGTGCAGCACACTTTGCTGTATGTGGAAGACAATCCCGCCAACCTGAAGCTGGTGGCGCAATTGATTGCCCGCCGCAGCGATCTGAAGCTGTGGACGGCGACAGATGGTTACCAGGGCATCAAACTGGCGCGCGCGTACCGGCCGGATTTGATCTTGATGGATATCAATCTTCCTGGCATCAGCGGTTACGGCGCTATAAAAATTTTACGGGAAGATCCGCTGACTTCCCATATTCCCGTCATTGCGCTTTCGGCCAATGCGGTTCCTTCCGATATAGAAAAGGGCATAGAGGCGGGGTTTTTCCGCTACCTGACAAAGCCTATCGTCGTCACCGAATTTATGGATGCGCTGGATCTGGCCTTGCAATACGCGGAAGACCACCGCTAAGGATTATTGGAAACATCTTTTGCCGGCACGGTCTGCGGGCATTTTAGGAGTGTACACAATGCTTGAGAAATCAGAGTTACTGAACGCCCATATCCTCATCGTCGATGACCAGCCGGCCAATGTCATGCTGCTGGAAAGAATATTGCGTAATGCGGGCTACCACCGTATCGCCTCCACCACAGAGGCGAGTACGGTATGCGGGCTGCATAGGGAGCATCATTTCGATCTGATCCTGCTCGACCTGCAAATGCCGG
>JAYSKH010000476.1:0-3866 GCA_043726505.1 Undibacterium sp.
CACTGGTGGTACAGCAGGCACAGGCTGAGCATCAAGGCTACGCAGTTGTAGTACTTCGTTCCCGGCGGCGCTGGCATGTGACATCCCTGCTGCCGTGACCCCCAGCATCAGCGCCAATATTTTCGCGTGTCTTTTCATTCTGCTTTCTCGCTTCTTTCGCTTGTTTCAATAAAATTCTGTTGCAGCGTTTTAATTCGGCGCCAGCCGCATCGCCAGCGGTTGCCCGGATTCACTCAGCAGCATTTGCGCATGCACAGGTTCATTTGCCATTTCCGGCGCCACCGGCAGCCCCAGGGAAGCCAGCCAGCTTCCCGGCACGTCTGCATCTACCAGACGAGGTGACGGCTCTTCGCCTATCCTTTGCAGCGACGCTATTGCAATAAAAGGCGTGCCATCGTCCTCATTCAGCAAATGTTTGACTGCCGTTTGCGCCTCCATCGGCGTGCGCACCGGCGAAATCATCATCACGGCGACCAGCGCCGCCGTGCCTGAGATTGCCAGCGCACTGGACATCCAGTGCCGGGATTGCCGGTACCAGGCCAGCAAGCCACCCGCCATTCCAACCGTTCCCCCCACGCCCGTTTGCAACTGCGCAGGCCGGGCCGCCTGGCCGGCATGGAATGCCGCCAGCAGGCTGCTCTCCAGATGATCCGGCGCCTGCACTTCCTGCATCTGCTTACGCAATGCATCAAAGCCTACGTCGAGCGCATCGCCTTGTTTGTCTGATCTGTCTTCGCTCATGTTTCTTCCTTCTTGCGATGAAGAGTCCTAACGCGCCGAAGAAGCGGCGGCAGTATCGGGCTCCAGGTGCTTCAGCCTTGTCAGCAGCGCCGCACGGGCACGCGACAACCGGGAACGCACCGTTCCTATATCTATCTGGCAGATCTGCGCAATCTCCAGGTAGGACATGTCATGCATTTCATACAGCACTACCACATCGCGGTAATGCGGAGCCAGTGCCGCCAGCGCGCGCCGCACCTGCTCAGCTACCTGGCTGGCAAACAGGCGCTGCGAAGGCTCTTGCTCGTCCGCAGCGGCTTCGTCCATCCATTCACATTCAACGTCGTCGTCATCTTCACTACCGCTGCTGGCCGATGTCGACACATAACGCCTGCCCGCCTCTTCCCGTTTCAGTATCAGGTTGCGCGCAACGCCGAACAGGAAGCTCTGCAGGCTGCCGCGCAAAGGATCAAACTTGTAAGCATCCGCCAGCAAACCCATGAACACATCCTGCACAACATCTGCCGCCATTGCCTCCGAAGCCGAGCGCAGCAAAGCGTAGCGGTACAGCGGCGCCTGATGCTGCCGGTATAGCGTCTGGAATGCGGCAGCATTGCCTGCGCGCATTTCCTTGAGCAAATTGTTATCGTGGATGGGGTTGGCCAGGGACATAATCTCAGCGTGTTTTCTGATATTCCCGTGGGAGGCTGGAAAAGTTCCAGTTATTTTTGAAATTGTTTTGAATTTCGGCAGCCGTGCAATCAACGGCTGCCGGGAATCACTTAATTCGTTGAAAGTTTGATGCCGAAACCGATCAAAGCGACGCCCGCGACGCGGTGGGCAAGCTGGGATATCCGCGTATTGTTTTTCAGTCTGGATGTGATCACATTGACCAGCAGCACTACTGAAAAGCAGAACAGGATGGTCAGGCTGCTGACTGTCAGTCCCATCGCCAGCAAGGTCCACGCGCCATGGTGCTGTTCCGGATTGATAAACAGCGGAAAGAAAGCCATGTAAAAGACAATCGCCTTGGGATTCATCAGCGTGATGACAAACAGCCGTCGCAGATGATGGCTGCCAACGCTTGCTTCCGCATCTGCCCCAGTTGCTTTACCTTCGATCTTGGTGCGCAGCAAGCCTATGCCCAGGTAGATCAGATAGGCTGCGCCGAGATACTGTATGCCTTTAAAAATCACAGGGTTTGCCTGCAACAGTGCTGCAACGCCTATGCCGGCCAGCAGCATGTGGATCCAGTCGCCGCCCACGACACCCAGCGTGGCGGCGAAGCCCGCACGCCGGCCGTCCTTGCCAGCAGCGGCGATAATACCCAATAAACCCGGCCCCGGTATCGCCAGGAACAGTAGTACCGTTACGACAAAAGTGCCGTAGTTGATGATTCCAAACATGGTGTCTCCCTGAATATTTACGTGCTTGTCTGTATTTGCCTGAGTTTGCCTGTGCTTGCAGTCATCAGATGTTATTCCATAGTACACACTATGGGCGCGCCGCGCCAAGCAAGCCTTGTGGCAATCAATAACAAAGAATCAACATTTTTCCTGCCAAACCCATTTGCTGCCCACCAGATATTCCTACAGTGCAGGTAGGCATCGTCCGATAGTGCCTACCCGGCATCGCTTCTACCATCTGCTTCATTGAGACGTACTGCAACTAACACCCCGGGACAACATTATGAGCACCTCAGGCGCATTAAAAGTAGCGATCCTTGCCACGGACGGCTATGAGCAGGCAGAACTTCTGGAGCCGAAACAGGCGCTGGAAGAAGCCGGCATTACCGTGCACATTATCTCCGACAAGGATGGCGTCATCCAGGGTTATGTCGATACCGACAAGGCCGATACAGTCGCGGTTGATCTGAATTTTTCGCAGGCGCATCCGGAAGATTACGATGCGCTGATGCTGCCGGGCGGCGTCATCAATAGCGACGCGATACGCCAATTGCCGGAAGCACAGATCTTCGTCAGGCAGGTAGAGGCGTCCGGCAAACCGATCGCCGTCATCTGCCACGGCGCGTGGCTGATGATTTCAGCCGATGTCGTCCGCGGCCGCACGTTGACCAGCTGGCCCAGCCTGCGCGACGATATCCGCAATGCCGGCGGCATCTGGCTGGACCAGGATGTCGTCACCGACCGTAATTTTGTCTCCGGCCGCAACCCGGATTCGCTGCCTGCGTTTAACCAGGCGCTGCTGGCCGCGATTCACCACCCGGCCGAACCTGCCAGGTGGGCAAGCTAAAGGATATAGCCATGCAACTGCACACTTCTGTCCAGCAAAGAAAATCAGCGAGTACGATGTTGCCCGCCAAAACAATCCGCCAGCTTGCTGAAAAATTTTCCATCGTCAAGAACGATGCCGAGCATGCGGCCAGGCAGGCTGGCTTGCGCTACGTTAGCGACCAGAGTCCCGGCATCGCGCGCAAACGCGCCACCCGGCAAGGGAAAGCTGCTTTCCGCTATTTGGACGCCGATGGCAAGCCCGTGCGCGACAAGGCTCTGCTGGCACGCATCAAGTCGCTGGTGATTCCACCGGCCTGGACAGACGTATGGATATGCCCATGGGACAACGGCCACATTCAGGTAACCGCCAGGGATGCGCGCCAGCGTAAACAGTACCGCTATCATCAGCAGTGGCGTGAAGTACGCGACGAGGCAAAATACGGCCAGTTGCTGCAGTTCGGCCCGGCTCTACCGCTCATCCGTGAGAGCGTTGCAGCGGCGTTGGCCAAACCTGGCCTATCCCGCGATAAAGTGCTCGCAGCAGTCATCTCTCTGTTGGAAAGCACCAATATACGCGTGGGTAATGATGAATATGCGCGCACCAATAACTCCTTCGGGTTGACCACGCTACAGAACAAGCATGTGCGCGTGACCGGCACCAGTATCGCATTCGAATTTCGCGGCAAGAGCGGCGTCAAGCATGCGATCAGCCTGCGCGATCCGCGCCTGTCGCGCATCATCAAACGCATGCGCGAGTTACCCGGCCAGGAGCTGTTCCAGTATCTGGACGAGCAGGGCCAGCGGCATGCGCTCAATTCAGCTGATGTCAATGACTACCTGCACAACGTCACCGGCGAACAGTACACTGCCAAGGATTTCCGCACATGGTCGGGCACGGTACTGGCCGCGCTC
>JAYSKH010000477.1:0-3767 GCA_043726505.1 Undibacterium sp.
TCCTTGTTCAGCAATGCAAACTGCCACGACAGCACAAGCGCCAACAGGAACACTTCCACCGCCACTGCCAGCAGGCCGATGTGCTCCACATACAACGTATGCGCGTCCATGCGGTTAAGCGATATGGAGGTGAGCCCCAGGATAAGGAAGGATGCGATGGCCACCAGGTAAAACTTTGCACTGGCATTGCCGCGACGTGTGCTGGAAATGCCGGCCGCCAGCCCGTAAAACATGAACAGGCCGACGCCGTAGCGGTCCAATTCCAGCGACCAGTTGGGAAAAAAACCGGCCGCAATAATGAAAATCATGAACAGACCCAGCAACGCTAGTCCGGTGCGGTATAGGCGCGGATGGCTGCCCGGCCGTATTTCCAGCAACTCCATGACAAAAACGATGTACGCGCAATTGGAAAACAGCACCGGCACGCTGACCATGTAAAACCAGTGCATGCCGAACAAATCCGGATACACCAGCAATGCCGTGCCGTTATACAGCAGGTTGCCGAGGATGAAGATGGCATACATGCGCTCCGCCATGCGGCGCCTGACCATTGCCAGCGTCGCATAATAAAAGCCCAGGCCGAGGAATACGCCCAGGCATACCAGCACCAGTGCATTACCGGGTTTGATGGCCTCGCGGTAGTCCGCCAGCGTATCCAGATAAGGCTGCGGCTGCGCCAGGAAGAACGGCGAGTCCAGCTCAGTCACCAGCCGGTAATTGCCGGGCGCCAGCGATATTTCACGGCCATGCCGCAGGAAGAAGGGATTGGCCGCGCTGCTTTGTATACCGCCTTCCAGCTGCGCCAGCAGATGTCCCTGCGCGTCGAATACATAATGGTGGAAACGGCCTACTGTGCTGGAGCTTCTGAAGTCCAGCACATAACGTGCAGTAGCGGAATTGGTATCGGACTTTGCGCCGGTGACGCTGAAGTCAGCCTGGAACAGGAAGTGGCCGCCGGTTGGGCTCAGCTTTTCCACTTTCCGCAAGCCTCCGCCGGGTGGCTGCCCTGCCGGTGAATCCTGCAGCTGATTCTGACCCTGATATACCCAACCGGGCGGCGCCTGGTACCAGCTTCCCTGCATATCCAGCGGCGCGGCCGACACGGGCGCCGACAAGAGGACACCCAGCGATAAACATGTCAGCACAGAAAACAGCAGCTGTGTTTTAGCCAGAATGCTGCGCAGTGGCAACATTCTCAGGAGGTTAAACACACTCAACGGGCTCAGGCATAGTCTGCCAAGGTAGCCCGCTATGGATAATGCTGTCTGGGCTATCAATTTATTCAGAAATAACGATAAGTGAAAGCATCAAGAGGTGATTCATTCTAATGGCTGTCTTTCATTTCTGTCTATCAACAATCAGGGCCCGATAGCGCAATAGCCAAAAATACTACAGAGCGCGCATGCATCTTCGCATTACTCTATCGGCAAACTGCTGACCGGCTTGATCTCTTCCATGCAGATCATCGAACGCAGCGACGCCACGCCGGGCACCTGCATCAGCCGGTCGGTCAAAAACTGCGACAGGCTTTTAAGGTCGGGCGCCACCACCTTCAGGATGTAATCGAAATCGCCGGAAATGGTGTGGCATTCGATGATGTCTGGAAAGGCCATGATGTTGCGCTCCACCTCGCGCACGTTGCGGAACTGCTCGCGGTCCAACGACAGGTTGACGAAGGCCGTTACGCCCAGGCCTATCGATTCCGCCGCCACCTGCGCGACGTAGCCGCGGATAATTTTCTTCTCTTCCAGCATGCGTACACGGCGCAATGTTTGCGGCGCAGACAGGTGGATACGTTCGGCCAGCTGCAGGTTCGTCATGCGGCCATCGTCCTGCAAATGCTTCAGTATGCTGCGGTCGTAATTATCCATGCCAGCTCTTTATCGAAATATCATATATTTTATAAATTACTTTTATTGAGAAATTTAAATCCATATTTCATCAATATAAGTAATTTAATTTCATAAAATACCAGATACCACCACGATTTGGCAATCTAATTTCCAGCCATACTGGATACAATGATCCGGTAAGTCATCGCCGCCGGCGACGCATCCCTGTTGGAGCTTTCTACAAATCGCTGCATTTCCGCACCGTCACCGCTTCCCTGCGGATGGCACAGCACAGTAGATTTATAGAAGTCCCCGTGAAGGTGCCTACCGCGGTATCCCATCAATATTTCGGAGAACATCATGGTCACCTTCATCGGCACGCAGGAAATGCAGGCGCATTTAAGAAAAACGAAGCTGGAAGACGCCATTGCGCGGCTGGCCGGCATGATCCGCGAGGATTATCTGCGTTGGGCTATGTTTGATAAAAGCGCCAGGGTCGCCAGCCATTCCGACGTCGGCGTCATCGAACTGATGCCAATCTCGGACGGCAAGCAATACTCGTTCAAATACGTGAACGGCCACCCAAAAAATACGCAGGCGGGCCTGCTGACTGTGACTGCCTTTGGCGTGCTGTCCGATGTGGACACCGGCTATCCCCGCCTGCTGTCGGAACTGACGCTGACGACGGCGCTACGCACAGCCGCCACGTCGGTGCTGGTCGCGCAATACATGGCCAGGCAAGACAGCCGCCGCATGGCGCTGATCGGCAATGGCGCGCAAAGCGAGTTCCAGGCGATCGCCTTCCACTGCCTGCTGGGCATCGAAGAGCTGCGCGTATATGACGTTGATCCGGCCGCCACCGACAAGCTGATCCACAACCTGCGTGCCTACCCCAAACTGCGCATCGTCCGGGCCACCTCCACGGCGGATGCGGTCAAAGGTGCGGACATCATTACCACCGTGACGGCGGACAAGACCAATGCACTGATCCTGTTGCCGGAAATGATAGAAGCCGGCATGCATATCAATGCAGTAGGCGGCGATTGCCCCGGCAAGACCGAGTTACATGCTGCAATATTGGAAAACGCGCATGTCGTCGTAGAATATGAACCGCAATCGCGCATTGAGGGTGAATTGCAGCAGATGCCTGCCGATTTCCCGGCGACGGAATTCTGGCAGGTACTGGAAGGCAAGGTTGCCGGACGCTCCAGCCTGCAACAGGTCACTGTGTTTGATTCGGTCGGTTTTGCGCTGGAAGATTTTTCGGCGATGCGTTATCTGGAAAAGTACGTGGTGCAAAAAGATTCCCGCATTCTGGACCTGATACCGGAACTGCTGAATCCGAAAGATCTGTTCGGCATGGGCGTGGGCTCAGCAACGGCAGAGGAAACACCGGCACCAACATTAGCATCGGCGCCTGCAGATGCTATAAATGCGGCAATCCGCAACAGCGCCGCTTACGCGGTTCCCATCAACGCGTAAGCGTTTGGTTTATTGAACACTTTGACATTACTGAGACGAATGAAAACAATTTCCTTGATTGGCGCACCTACCGACGTAGGGGCAAGTGTCAGAGGCGCGGGCATGGGCCCGGATGCCCTGCGCGTGGCAGGACTGGTAGAGGCGCTGGAAGCCCGGCACCTGACCGTCATCGACCACGGCAATCTGCACGGGCCGGCCAATCCGTGGCAGCAGCCGGTTAACGGCCTGCGCCACCTGGAAGAAGCAGTCGCATGGAACCAGGGCCTGTTCGACGCTGTCGACAGCGCCCTCAGCCAGGGCCACATCCCGATGATGATGGGCGGCGACCATTGCCTGGCGATCGGCTCCATCAGCGCCGTCGCCAAGCATTGCCGCAAGACTGGCAAGAAACTGCGCGTTTTGTGGTTTGACGCCCACGCCGACAGCAACCTGTCCACCATCAGCCCCACCGGC
>JAYSKH010000478.1:0-4508 GCA_043726505.1 Undibacterium sp.
CGATTTCGAGCGCGGCAAGCTGCCGTCGGCACTGCCTGAGTTCAAGGGAAAGATTTTTGGCTTGAGTATTGCGCCTGAGCGCCTGTCCGAGATCCGCAACGAGCGCCGGCCCGGCAGCAAATATGCGTCGCTGGAAAACTGCCGCTACGAGATCAACGAGGCGGAGGCAATGATGAAACGGGAAGGCATACGCTGGCTGTCTTCCACGGCGAAGTCGATTGAGGAAATTTCCACGACAATCCTGCAGGAAATCAAGTCGGACATCCGCGTTTACTAAGTATAACTAGCAGCGCCATGCTGCTAGTCACGCAGGCTATGGCCATAGCTGTCTACTGGCTTTGCCTGACCTGCTCGAAGAAGCAGATCGCCGCGCTGGCGGCGACGTTCAACGATTCAATCTCGCCACGCTGCGGTATCGTCACATTGTTGGTGGCCAGCTGCATCAGCTCATCGGCCACGCCCTGCCCTTCATGGCCGAACAGCCAGGCCACGGGCCGGTTCAGGTTCACCTGATAAATGGTCTCGCTGGCATGGGAACTGGTCGCCAGTACAGGAATTTTGGCCGTCTTAAGCAGGCTTTCCAGATCCACATTTTCATAAATATTCAGCAGAAAGTGCGCGCCCATACCGGAGCGCATGACCTTGGGCGACCACGAAAACACCGTACCCATGCTGCAAAATACATTCTTGATGCCGGCGGCGGCGGCGCTGCGTAATATCGAGCCCAGATTGCCGGGGTCCTGCAGGTTATCCAGCAACACCGAAGACTGGTCCAGCACCGCAGGCAACTCCTGGATGGGTGTGCCGATGATGAACATCAGCCCAACGCCATGCTCCACCTGGCTCAGCGCATTATATAAAGCATCCGGCAGGCAGATCGTCTGCGTGCCGCCGGCGGCGCAGTGGGCCAGCAACGGGTCCACTTCATGATGCGCGAGGCTGCTTTCTGCGACTACGCAAGTTTGCGGCACGCCGCCATGCTGCAGAAAGGCTTCGCACAGGTGCACGCCGTCCAGCAGGGTACGGTTGGCCTTGCGGCGCGCCTGCGAGCTGGAGGCAAGATGCTTCAGCTCCTTGTAGAGCGGATTGTCGCGCGACGTGATCGATTTCATGATTCCAGCAGAGCCCTGACAGGTGCATAGGATTTGCGGTGGATAGGCGAAATGCCGTGTTCTCGCAGGCGCTCCAAGTGCAGGGCCGTGGGGTAGCCTTTGTGCTGGTCCAGCGCATATTGCGGATAAATTTCATGCAGCTTCTTCAGCGCCAGATCGCGCGCTGTCTTGGCCAGGATGGAGGCGGCTGAGATAGCGGCAACCTTGTCGTCGCCCTGCACGATCGCTTCCGAGCGTATCGTCATTACCGGGCAACGGTTGCCGTCTATCAGCGCCAGCGTCGGAATCACCTTCAGCGCTTCCACGGCGCGCCGCATGGCCAGCATGCTGGCGTGCAGGATATTGAGTTCGTCGATTTCCTGTTCCGAGCATTCGGCTACTGCCCAGGCCAGCGCATACTGCTTGATCTCTATTGCCAGCAGATCGCGTTTCTGCTCCGTCAGCTTCTTGGAATCGCGCAAGCCGGGGATGGGCCGCATAGGGTCTAGTATCACGGCGGCGGCCATCACAGGGCCGGCCAGCGGGCCGCGGCCTGCTTCGTCCACTCCGCAAATGATCTCGCCTTCATAATCGAACATGTCGAACAAAGGCAAACTCGGGCTGGCTTTGCTCATGACAGGAAATCCTTCAGCTTGGCGTGATCCAGGAAATAATGGCAGATCTGCTGTTCTGTGCCACCCTCTTTTTGGCCAACCAGCACCGGCACCAGCTCGTCGTATAAAGCAACGAGTTCATCATCGGCGTCCACGTCCACGACCTTCACGGTGAATACGTGATCCGCCGTATACGATTGCAGCGCTTCCAGCATGTCGTCGCACAGGTGGCAGTAGCTTCGGGAATAGAGCGTAAATTGAGTCATGGGGTCACAGCGCGGGACAAAATGCCGGCTTCAGGAAAAGAAGCCGCTTAAGGCCAGCATTATAAGTCCTGCCGGGCAGCCTCTGCAAAAAAGGAGCGTAAAAAAAGCTGCCCGCATGTTGCGGGCAGCTTTTCTGTTCAGGCGCTTAATTGAGCACTAGCTACGCTTTATTACTACGAGAGGGGGCGGATAGGCACGAATTGCGAGATGCCGTCACGGCGCACCAGCAATACCACGGCCTTCTTGGTATCCACCTTGGCCAGCATTGCGGCAAACTGCTTGGTGTCTTTGACTTCGACGTTGTTCATGGTCAGAATAACATCGCCAGGCTGTAGGCCTGCGCGGTCTGCAGCGCCTTCCACCGTTTCAATAGCAACACCGCTGGTGACATGCAGGTCTTTTTTCTGCGCATCGGTCAGGTCGCTGACTGTCAGGCCAATGGCGTTAGCCTGCGGCTCCTTCTTGCTTTTCTTGTCTGCTTTTTGCGGCGCCTTTTCTTTTTCAGCGACGACTTCGGCAACGGTAACACTCATCTCGCGTGTAGCGCCATTTCTCCACACCGATACGGTTGCTTTGGTACCTGGCTTGGTGCCGCCTACGATGCGTGACAGGTCGATGGATTTATCGATGGCAACGCCATTAAACTTCAGGATCACGTCGCCACCCTGCAAACCGGCTTTTTCTGCCGGAGCGCCCGGCTCCACTGCTGCCACAAACGCACCCTGCGGCGTTTTCAGGCCTATGGATTCGGCGATGTCTTTGGACACAGACTGGATCTGCACGCCGATGCGGCCGCGCGTTACCTTGCCGGAGGTTTTCAGCTGCTCCGCTACGCGCATCGCTTCATTGATGGGAATCGCAAACGAGATACCCATGTAGCCGCCAGACTGGCTATAGATCTGAGAATTGATACCGACTACTTCGCCGCGCATATTGATCAGCGGGCCGCCGGAGTTGCCGGGGTTCACGGCAACGTCAGTCTGGATCAACGGCGTCTCGTCACCCGTGTCGCGCGCCTTGGCAGAGATAATGCCAGCGGTAACCGTGTTTTCCAGGTCAAACGGCGAACCTATCGCTATCACCCATTCGCCAGCGCGTATCTTGTCCGAATCGCCAATGACAACATGCGGCAGCTTGGTGCCTTCAATCTTCAGTATGGCGATGTCGGAACCGCGTCCATCATCCCTGACCTTGTCGACGCCAATAACCTTGGCCTTGAATTCACGTTTGTCGGTCAACCGCACCAGCACTTCATCGGCATGGTCTACCACGTGGGCGTTGGTCAGGATATAACCGTCTGCGGAAATAATCAGGCCGGAGCCTACACCGCGTGGCACTTCCTGCTCTTCCTGCTGAGGCTGCGGCGCTTTCTTGCGGCCGCCTTTTGGCGCGGGAGTTGGCTGTTGTTGCTTGGGCACGGGAATGCCAAAGAAGCGGCGGAAAAATTCCTGCATCTGCTCATCGTTGTCGCCCGACTGGATCTGCGAAATTTTCTCGCTGGTGCGGATATTGACAACGGCAGGGCCGGCCTTGTCGACCAGGTCGGTAAAATCAGGCAGGCCTGCGACTGCCGACGTTGCCGCAGCTTGCGCCTGGGCTGAGCCTGTTATGCCGGGCGCGATAAAACCGACGCAGGCGCTCATCAGCAGCGTGGAAAGCAGCTTTTCGACAGGAAAAAATTTGGATGTTTTCATGGCGTTATTACTTTGATTTATATTCAATCGAGTTCATGACTTGTTTAATGGCCGTAAATGGCACTTCACCGACAACCGTCAGCCAATAATCCCCCTGCCGCTTCACCATGATGGTCATCGCGCCCTGCTGCAGGCTTCCTTCAGTCCGGCCCTGTGAGCCGGGTTCGATAAAGACGGAAATGGCGGCAAGACCATCTGAAAAAATCATCTGTATGACCTGATGGGCTTTCGTTTCAGCACTATTGGCTGCGCTTGCGGGTGACATGGGGATCAAACGCTTCATTTCACGCGTTTTTTTAAAACCGACCGGTAAAGATTTTACTACCCATCCTGAATTGACATTGGATTGCACTGTCAGATTCTCGGTTTGCCACTGGCTGGTATTCGGGAAACTCGATTTGACGAGGTTTTTATCGATATCGCCAATGGCAATCTGCGTAAATGCAATTTGCTCGATGATCTCGTTCTTGTTGTTGACGGTCTGTGCGCGAAGTAACAAACCGCTGGCATTGTCCATACAAAGCCGGTAGCCGTAACGGAAGGCGTCACGCGGCTCGAAATTGACGATCTGGCAGGGCATGCCTGCCACCCGGCCTATATCGCCCCTGTGGATCGTGTAGGTGTCCGGCAGCGATGCGGCATTATTGGCCAGCATCGCAGGGAATACTTCCTGCGTGACGTTTTTTTCCATCTGCACGGTCTTTGTGTCCGGCAGATAACAGGCTACCTCGTCGTTATGGCGGATATATTCCCTGGGCTTGCCATCCAGGATTTCCAGTTTTTCCACTTCGCCACTGGCATCCACCAGATGGGAGATGCGCGAAGTCCTGATCTGGCTGGCCT
>JAYSKH010000479.1:0-5691 GCA_043726505.1 Undibacterium sp.
CAGACCTGATATCTTCACACGACCATGTTAAAACTACTGAGCTGGCTTTTTGTAGCAGGCAAGCTGGGCAAGCTGTGGCTGACCGGCGGCAGCATGCTGCTTTCCGTCATTGCCTATTCCTGGCTATTCGGCTGGAAATACGCAGTGGGCTTTGTGCTGCTGATATTTATCCATGAGATGGGGCATTACGTTGCGGCGCGCCAGCGCGGCCTGAATGTGGGGATGCCCACGTTTATTCCGTTTGTAGGCGCGTGGGTGGAACTGAAGGACATGCCGCACGATGTGGAAACCGATGCCTACATAGGATTTGCCGGGCCGGTCGCGGGCACGCTGGCTGCCATGGCTTGCTACTGGTATGCGCGGGATACTGACAGTAACCTGATGATGGCCATTGCCTATTCCGGCTTCATGCTTAATCTGATCAACCTGATTCCGATTGCTCCTCTGGACGGCGGCAGAATCACTGCCATCATTTCACCCAAGGTATGGCTGGCCGGCGTACCGCTGCTAATAGGCATGTTTCTGTACCGGCCCAGCCCCATGCTCATTCTGATTGCGATCTTCGCTTATCCGCAATTGAAGATGGCATTTTCAAAGGACCCGGGAGCGGCCGGACATCCGGAAGGCTATTACGATGTGCCGATGAACACACGTATCAACTACGGCGTGTTATACCTGGGCCTGGTCGCTTTCCTGGCGCTGATGAGTTACGAACTACATGAGCAACTGGGAGCAGGCTGACGCGCGCTGCCCGGCCAGCATTATTGCAAAGACGGGTAGGTAAAGAAAATGAAGTGCGCGGCGTTCAGCAGGAAATGCGCAAGGATCGCCGCTTCGACTTTTCTGCTGCCCTGGTAAGCATACGCATAACCTGCCCCTCCTAGCGCCGCCAGCAAGGCCAGCTTCATGCCTCCCCCAAGGTGGGCCATGCCGAACAAAACGGCGGAAAAAGCCATTGCGGCAAGCGCTCCCCAGCCCAATTTTCGTAACAGCCTGGCTATCCGCTCCTGCAATAATCCACGAAAGAAAGCCTCCTCGGCCACGCAGGTCAGAAACAGATTGGCCAGCAGAAAGACTGGCGTATAGGAAGGCAGTTTAAAATCAGGCTTCAGGTAGCCTATAGGCACCGCAACCGCCATCACCAGCACGATGGTCATTCCAGCGACCGGCAGTGCACGGCGCAAGACCGCGCTCAGCTCAGTAGCAGATTGCGTTCGCTTGCACAACAAGGCCAGCAACACGAGACCTGCGGCACCTTTGTCGAAATTGGCGTATTGCCTGAAGACCGCGGCATCGGCAGAAAACCTGGCGCCATCTATCAATATGGGATTGTTGAAACCGGGCAGCTTGTGCATGGCCAGCGCCAGCGCGGTTACGGCAGTCAGCGCGCCGCACAGCACTCGCTGCGCCCTGCGGGCGCCGGGCCACATTGTCAGATAGCCAAGACCGGTAAAGATGGCCAGTGCCACCAGCGCCGGCCCCGTCAGCATATTGGCATAGACGCCGCTGATGATACTCAGGATGAACAACAACAGCCAGGGATGAAGCGCAAACCGCGCCGTCAGCGGAACCGGTTTCAGCCATGCTGCGCATATCGCGAAACCGAGCAAAAGAAAGGTCGTCAGCAATTCTTGTCCTTGAGTAAGTTCAGGATAAGAATTGTACAAGCTTGCCGGTCCCGGTGGCGATTTGATTTATTGGGCCCGCGCATGCCCTTGTCTGATATGCTCCCCGGCCTAGATATGTGCCGGGGAGCGTGTGGCTAATCAGCGGACCGGGGGCGTACAGCCCCCAAGTCCGTTTACCAGATGTTGACGCGCGTCGTTTCAGGCCGCAATGGCGAGGTTTTTGCCGGGCAGCTGAAGGCTTGAGAAAACTCCGGCATGTTGGCGATGGGGCCCAGCACGCGGTATTTTTCTGGGGCGTGCGGGTCGGTTGCCAGTTGCAGACGCAGCTTTTCATCACGCATCAAGCCCCTGAAGCTCTGCGCATTAGCGATGAAAAAGCGCTGTTCCACAGTCAGGCCGTCGATTTCGGTCGGCTGCGGTTTAGCCGCCTGTGCTTTTCTCAGTGCCTGCAGTGCAATCTTCATGCCGCCCAGATCGGCGATATTCTCACCTTCGGTCAGCTTGCCGTTGATATGCAGCTTGTCGATGGGGTTGAATTCATCAAACTGTTTTTCGATTGCCGCTACACGCACCAGGAATTTCTTCTCGTCTTCCTTGGTCCACCAGCTTTTCAGGTTGCCTTGCGAATCGAACTGGCGGCCCTCATCATCGAACGCGTGCGTCAGTTCATGCCCTATTGTTGCGCCGGTATTGCCGTAGTTGGCCGCAGCATCGGCGTTGACGTGGTACAGCGGCGGTTGCAGGATGCCGGCTGGGAAGACCATTTCATTCATGGTCGGGTTGTAATAGGCGTTGACGGTAGGCGGCGTCATGCCCCATTCGTTACGGTCTATTGGCTTGCCTAGTTTGGCCAGCACACGGTTGAATTCAAATTCTGCGGCGCGCTTGTTGTTGTCTGCATAGGATGCCGGGTCGATTTTCAGCGCGCTGTAATCGCGCCAGGTGTCCGGATAGCCTATCTTCACGTTCAGCGTATCCAGCTTTTTGTACGCTTGCAGCTTGGTCGGCGCGGACATCCACTCCAGCTTGCTGATGCTCTCGCGCATCGCATCCTTGATATTGCCGACCATTTCCAGCACGCCTGCCTTCGCTTCGGGGCCGAAGAACTTGGCAACATACAGTTCACCCATCGCTTCGCCCATATTGGCGTCGATATTGGTCAGGATGCGCTTCCAGCGAGGCTGCAGCTCCTTGGTGCCGGCCAGTGTGCGGCCGTAGAAGTCAAAATTGGCATTCACAAACGCTGAGGACAGATCCTTGGCCCTGGCGTTGACCAGATTCCAGCGCAAATAGCTTTTCCAGTCCGCTACCGGCACGGTATTCAGCATCTTGCCGGCTTCTGCAAAAAACTTGGGCTGGCCGACGTTAAACTGGCCGGGTTCCGCCAGGCCCACGTCCTTGAAATAGCTGGCCCACGTCGCTTTGCCATCAATTTTCTTCAGGCCGTTCATGTCCAGCAAGTGGTAATTGGCCAGCGGGTCGCGCAATTGCACCTTGGTGGTGGAGGCCTTGGCCAGCCGTGTTTCCAGCGCCATGACGGTGGCGGCATTTTTCCTGGCTACGTCCGGCGCATCGCCCAGCAACACAAACATTTTCTCTACATGGGCGACGTACTGTTTGCGAATTTCTACCGTCTTGGCATCGGTCTTCAGATAATAATCGCGGTCCGGCAAGCCCAGGCCGCCCTGGCCCAGTTGCGGAATATAGCGCGAAGTATTCTTGGCATCCTGATCGACATAGAAATTGAACAGCGAGCCCACGCCAGTACGGTGTTGCGCGGCAATCAGCGGCAACACCTGGCTGCGGTCGCTGACGGCATTGATGCGAGCCAGTTCCTCAGTCAAAGGTTTGCTTCCTTCTGCTTCTATTTTTGCCTCATCCATGCCGCTGCGATAGTAGGAACCTACCAGCCGGCTAGCCATGCTGCCGCTGTCCGGTGTTGCGGCCGCCGCCTCTGCGATGCCCTTCAGCGCGGCTAAATTGCGTTCAGTGACTTCATCGTAAGCGCTGTAACGCGAGCGGTCGGCAGGAATCGGGTTTTCCGCCAGCCATTTGGCATTGGAATAAGCAAAAAAATCCGTGCATGGGTCAATGCTCTTGTCCATGGTCTGCGATTCCAGCACCAGGTTATTGCTGGTCGCCGCATAGCCATAGCCGGAAAAGGAGAAACACAGCAAGGTCGCCAGCAGGCTGCGGCGAAGGATGGTTTTTTTATGTTGATGCACGATATCCCTTTCGATGAATTGTTTTACTATTTTTGCTGCTCTGGCGATCATATTCCGCATTACCTGTGGTCTATTGCTGCCCCTTCGACGCAGACGTAGCTGCCGGCATTACCTGCACTGCAATACCGGAATACTGAGAAGCTGCGTGATACACCCGCTGCGTCGCTTTCTGAAAATCCTCCGGCCTTGCATGTGGAATATCAACAAAGGTCTGCGGATTCAGATCCACCAGCGGGAACCACGAGCTTTGTATCTGCACCATGATGCGGTGGCCACGGCGGAATGTATGATTGATATCCGGCATACTGTAGTTGAGGCTTTCCACCTTGCCGGGAACAAACGCTTCCGGTTTTTCAAAGCTGTTGCGGAACTTGCCGCGCATCGGCTCTCCACGCACCAGTTGCTGGTAGCCGGCCATGGTCAGCCCTGGCGGCGGCACATCGTTGAGCTTGTCATCGCCGCCTTTGCCAGCCGGGTATTCTGACGGATAGACGTCGATCAGCTTCACTACCCAGTCGGCGTCAGTGCCGGTGGTGGATACAAACAGCCGAGGCTGAACCGGGCCGGCCAGCGTCACATCCTCCTCCAGCACGTCGCTTCGGTAAACCAGTACATCAGGCCGGGTCGCCGCAAAGCGCTGGTCCGACACCATGTATTCCTTCGGCACGCCGGTAGCGGTGTAACCGATATACGGCACAGGCTTTTTGGGGTCGCTGACGTATTCATCGTAGGCCGGCGCGTCCGCAGCCGGCTGTTGCCACGTCAGGCTACCGTTGGCGTTGAGGTAAAGAGTAAGCTTCTGTGCCTGCTGCGGCGGCCACGCAGCATAGCTTTTCCACACATTGGTGCCGGTTTCGAATACCTGTGCCTCCGGCTGTGGCTTGGTATCCTTGCCGCCCTTCAGGTATTGCTCAAAAAACGGGAAGACGATGTTTTTGCGGTAGTACTCCCCCGTTTTTGAATCGAAGCCGACATTGCCCAGCGTCTTGCCGTCATTGCGGGCCCAGGAACCATGCGACCACGGACCGATGACCAGGCCGTTATAGATGCCGGGATTGTTTTTCTTGATCGCCTGATAGGTCGTCAGTGGGCCCCGTACGTCTTCGGCGTCGTACCAGCCGCCTACCGTCAGCACGGCGGCATGGATGTTCTTCAGGTGTGCCGCAATATTGCGGATTTGCCAGAATTCGTCATAGGTGGAGTGCTCTATCGTCGGCACCAGCAGCGCGCGCTGCTTGTCACTAAGTTTGCCGGTAATGTTTTGCAGTGTTTGCTGGCCCAGGAAGAATTCGTAACCGTCTTCGGTACCGTAATCAAACTCGTCCCAGTGACGCGGTAGCGGCGTCGGATTCTTTTCCTCGGTAAAAGCGGAATAGAAATCAAAATTGGCCGCCAGCATGAAAGCGCCACCATGATAGGAGTCGTCGCCCATGAACAGGTCGGTGACCGGCGCCTGCGGCGATGCAGCCTTGATCGCCGGGTGCGAATCGATAATGCTGGCCGACGTGTAGAAGCCGCCGTAGGAAATACCCCAGATGCCGACCTTGCCGTTATTGTTCGGCACGTTCTTCAGCAGCCACTCCACGGTATCGTACATGTCCTGACTCTCGTTACCCTCGCCCTGCTCCCGTTTAGCTTTCTGGTGCGGCGTCATTTCCTGCCAGCGGCCTTCGGACATATAACGCCCGCGCACGTCCTGGCTGACAAAAATATAGCCGCTCTTCTCGAACTCTCGCGAAAGCCCGAGGGCAGCAGGATAATAGCCAACGCCGTAGTGCGACTGCCCCTGATCCCGTACGCCGACGCCATAAGGCGTGCGGCTCATCAGGAAAGGGTAG